>CALBVA010000269.1 GCA_937969125.1 uncultured Verrucomicrobiales bacterium
TCCCCGGTGCCATCCTCGGAATCGGGATTAGCGGTGAACTTGGACAGGATTTTCCGATAATCCAGCGCGAGAACGAGAGTGAGAATACCGGCCAGCAGGGTAAAGCCCTTGAAGAACTTCGCTGTGGAATCCCAGGCGTAGAAGCGAGAGATCTCGTCGTTGGTCGCATTCGGCTCCTTGGCGAGGAAGAGGAGAACGAAGGTGAAGACGAGGGCAAAAATGCCTCCGACTGCGAGAACGAATTTCTGCTTGGGCGGGAAGAAGGCTTCCCAAAGGAGGAGAACCAGCCCCGAGCCCAGGACGATAATTTCTAGCCAGTATGCAGACATGTGAATCGGAAGTCAGAAAGTAGATGAATTGGAAAACTTACTCAGCGGGAGCCTCGGTAGCGGGCTCGGTCGATGGGGTGGAATCACCACCTTTTAGTAGGTTGAGAAGACTGTTCGGATAGAGGCCGACGACGAGGAGGGCGAGAGCGAGGATGGCTGCCGGGATTTGGCAAAAGGGACCGAAGTCTTTCACGCGGTCTGAGTGGGTCGCTGCCACTGCTGGTCCCTGGAAGGTCTGGCGGAAGGCGCGCAGCATATAAACCGCGCTGATGACTACGCCCCAGAGTGCGAGAACGGTAGCGACCTGCACGCAACCGAGGGCTCCGCCTTTGTATTCGTGGAAGCCGGAGAGGAAGACGAGAACCTCACCGGAGAAGTTGGCGAGCCCCGGAAGGCCGATGGAAGCCATGCCTGCCAGACCGAAGAGGAAAGCGAGACGGGGAGCGGCTTTGGCCAATCCCCCCAGCTCAGCGAGTTCCACCGTGCCGGTCTTGCGGCGGATGGTGTCAGTGAGCATGAAGAGGAGGGCAATGCTCACCCCGTGCGCGAACATCAGGATGACGGCACCGGGAAGGGCGAGGGGGTTCGCTTCCAGGCTCCCTGCGGAAATGAGTGCCGCGAAGGCGAGGAAGATGTAGCCCATATGCATCACCGAGGAGTTGCCGAGCATGTAATCGAGGCGCTTCTGGTTGATGGTGACAAAGCCCACCCAAAGGATGTTACCGAGGAGGAGGACAATGAGTAATCCGAGCCATGCTTGCATGCCTTCGGCAACCATGGGGTAGAGGCGGAAGAGACCGTAGAGGCCGAATTTTTTCAGCACGCCGGCGTGCAGCATCGCCACGGGGGCGGGTGCAGCGGCGTAGGCTGGAGCGGCCCAGGAGTGGAAAGGAAAGAGCGAAATGAGGACGCCAAAGCCCACGATGAGCAGGATGGCGATCCACTTTTGGGCAGCGGGATCGATTGACGAAGCGAGCAGGTCGCTAAAGAGCCAACTCTCCGATCCGCTCGCGCCAACGAGGCCAATGAGGCCCGCCAGAAGAATGATCGAGCCGAAGGCGAGATAGATTGTGATCTTCCAGGCCGCTTCCTTTCGCTCGCCTGAGCCGAGCATTCCAATCATGAGGAAGGTCGGAATGAGGGCGAGCTCGTGGAAGGCGTAGAAGAAGAAGAGATCGGTCGAGAGGAAGGCCCCGAGCGCACCCGCGCCGATGAGCATGATGGAGCCATACCAGAGCTTCTCTTTTCCTTCCGGGCACTTGCCGGACATGGTGGCCGTGAAAAGGACGATGACGCTCAGCAGGACCATGACCACACTCATGCCATCAAAGAATCCTAAGGACAGGTGAATGGCGGGCTTGGAAAGAATCTGTGGAGCGATGCCCCAGACCGGATGATCCCAGCAGAAGAGGCAGCCGCCCCCGAAGAAAAGGGTGAGCGTCGAGGCACAAAGCGCGGTGAAGCGCGCCTTGAAACCGGCGAAGATCGCGAGGGCCGCGAGCAGCGGAATGAGAACGAAGATGATGCTCATGAAACGAAAACCGTGAGGTAGATAACGAGGATGACTCCCAATCCGAAGAGGACGGCGTAGCCTTGAAGATTGCCCGACTGCATGCGTCCGAAGAGGCGGCCAATGCCACCGGCAGCGCGGGAGAAGCCGCCGACGAGAAGTCCGCCGATGACGAGTTCATCGATGAAGTGAACAACCGCCGCGACGAAGTCCTGACCGTAGCCCACGACTTTGGCATAGGCTTCATCAATGTAGAATTTGTTCCGGAAAATCTTGGCAATGCCGTTCTTTGCGAGCGGGTCTTCTTCGGTGTTGAGGTAGAGCTTCCAGGCGAGGAGGAAGCCGATGACTAATGAGAGAATGGAAGCTCCGAGAGCCCAGCCAAAGTGAAAGTGGAAGTCTTTGTGAAGTGGGGCGAGGAACCTCGCGATCGGGTTCCAGCCGACAACGAGAGCCATCACCGCCAGAATAATGAGGGGGACGAACATCAGTGGGCCGACCTCCTTGGCGTGATCGGCATTCTTACTGCGGTGCTTGCCCAGGAAAGCGACGAAGAAGAGACGGAACATGTAGAAGGTGGTCAGACAGGCTACTCCAGCCGCGATGAAGAAGAGCGGCCAATTGTTCGCTTGAAGAGCAGCTTCGAAGATCTGTTCCTTCGAGAAGAATCCTGCAGTGAAAAAAGGAAATCCACAGAGAGCCAGCGTGCCAATTCCAAAAGTCAGCGTGGTGATGGGCATCTTGTCCTTCAATCCACCCATTTTCCAAATATTCTGCTCGTGGTGGCAGGCGTAAATCACCGCTCCGGATCCGAGGAAGAGGAGCGCTTTGAACCAAGCGTGGGTGAAGAGGTGGAACATCCCGGCCTCGGGATCGAGCAGGCCGACTGCCATCACCATGTAACCGAGTTGGGAGAGTGTAGAATAAGCGAGGATCTTTTTAATGTCATCCTGCTGTGTCGCCATGAGCGCGGCGAGCAGCGAGGTGATGCCGCCGATCCAGGCGATGGTTTCGATTCCCCAAAGCCCATCGATGGTCTCTATCCCGATGGTCGTGAAAAGACGAGCCATCATGAAGACGCCAGCCGCGACCATGGTGGCAGCGTGAATGAGTGCCGAAACCGGAGTGGGGCCTTCCATGGCGTCAGGCAGCCAGACGTGCAGCGGAGCTTGCGCGGACTTACCCATCGCACCCGCGAAGATGCAGAGAACAGCTGCGCCGAGGATCCAGGTGGTTTCGGGAGATCCCGCGAAGTAAGCGGCGATGCCATCGAAAGTGAACGACCCTGCAATGCCCCAGAGCATCAGGATGCCGATCATGTAACCGAAGTCACCGATACGGTTGGTGAGAAAGGCCTTCTTGGCGGCGTCAGCAGCCGAGTTCTTCTCATACCAGTGTCCGATGAGAAGGTAGGAACTCAATCCCACCAGCTCCCAGAAGATGAACATCATGATGAAGTTCGAGGCCAGCACGATGCCGGTCATGGAGAACATAAAGAGCGAGAGACCGCAGAAGTAGCGGGCCTTCGCCTTATCATCCTTCATGTAGGCCAGCGAAAAGAGGTGGACCAGAAAGCCCACTCCGGTGACCACGATCATCATGCCCTTGGCGAAGGCATCGAGCTGCAGGCCGATCTCGATCTTGAATTTACCGATCGTGACCCAGTCGAAAGCGGTCCGAGATTCGTCGACCTTCAGAATGATGAGCGCGAAAATCAGGGTGACGGCAGCGGAAGCGGTCGAGACGAGAGCCGCGAGCGACTGTTGTTTCTTAAGCCCCAGGTGAATGGCAGCCGCCGTAACGAGCGGGCATGCGAGGATGAGCCAGGCGAGTGAGTCCATGGAGAATCGGGAAAGTCAGAGAGAAGGGAGAGGATTAGCCACGCATCGAGGTCAGATCCTCGACGTTAATGGTCTGGCGCGCGCGGTAGAGTGCCACGATGATCGCCAATCCCACCGCCACCTCAGCGGCGGCGACCGTGATGATGAAGAAGACGAATACCTGTCCGTTGTAGTCGGGAAGGCCGTTTTGGACATGGAATCGCGAAAAAGCCACCAAAGTCAGGCTGGCAGCCGCAAGCATGAGCTCCAGCGACATGAAGATGACGATGATATTCCGCCGGATGATGACACCGGCGAGGCCGATCGCGAAAAGAAGACCGGAGATGAAGAGGAAGTCATTGAGGGAAGCCATGGTTCCAGAAATTAGATTTGAAAGAGTGGAGATCAGGACTCGCTGACGTCCTGCGCGACGGTCTTGTTACTGCGCTTCGAGAGGACGACCACGCCGACGGTGGCGACAAGGAGAAGGAGGCCGATCACTTGAAGGGGGAAATTGTATCCCGAGAAGATGGTGTGGCCGATGAGGTTGGTATCGGGGAGCTTCGGGGAAGTCTCGTGAGTGAGGCTCTTGTAGATCGCAGGTCGATCCTTGAGCGGCGTGTCTTCGGTGATCTCGGGATAGAGCTCGGCGGCCGACTCCTTCATGGTATCCGGAGTGATCTCGGTAAACGCGACCTCTTCGTCAGTGGGGCCTGATTGAATAACACCCAGAACCTGCACCGCTAGAAGCAGGGGGATTCCAACGCCCGCCACCAGAGTGGATGAGCGAAATTTCACCTTCTCCTCATTATTGAGATCGAGAAGCATGATGATGAAAACAAAGAGGACCATGATCGCACCTGCATAAACGAGGATTTGCACGATACCGACGAAGTAAGCGTTCAACCCGATGAACAATCCGGCCAGCCCAACGAAGGAAAGCACCATCGAAAGCGCGCTCGCAACCGGATTCCGAAAAGCAACCAACATCACGCCACCAGCAACAGCGAGTAGGGCGAAGAGATAAAAAGCGAGGGAGGGCATTTGAGTTATTGGGTTACTTGGGGAAGGGAATCACTTGAGATCATTCCATTTGTTGACGAGGCCGACGCGCTTGCCACCAATTTCGTAGAGGCGGTCCTTGTCGTGGACCATTTCCTTGCGAGTCGTGCCGGTGACGACGTAGTCGGGACGGAGGAAGATGGCCTCCTCTGGGCAGACTTCCTCGCACATTCCGCAGTAAATACAGCGGATCATGTCGATATCGAAGGCTTTGGGACGTTTCTCAACCTTGGCCCATTCGTCGTCGGTGGGAATCTCACCCGGAGTGATCTTGATGGCCTTAGGCGGGCAAATGAATTCGCAGAGTTGGCAAGAGACGCATTTCTCGCGGTCTTCTTCATTGGTGACCAGGGCCGGAGTGCCGCGGTAATACTCAGGGAGCTCCTCATCCCACTTTTGCTCGGGATATTGCATCGTGATGCCAACACCGGTGGAATTGAGCTCCTTCGCCCCGACCGACTTTCCTACCAGGGAGCGGAAGGCGTGGCGCAGGGTGATCACCATTCCTTTAAAGATGGCTCCGAAGTAGATCTTCTCACCGGCGGAGAGCTTCGGGCGCTGGACTTTGATAGTAGCCATGAGTCTGAAAAGTAAGGAGGGATTGAGCTAAAGATCGCTGGCTATGGTTTTAGACCGCGCCGTATTCGCGTGTCGTTGTCGAGGCTCCCTTGGCGATCTTGATGAGGAGGAAGGAAACGATGACGAGAGCAATAAAGCCTCCAATAAAGCCACCCCAACCGATCGCCGGGAAGGCGAGGATCAGTGCTGCGAGGAAGACATTAATAAGGGCTAATTCAAAGAAGACCACCCAGCCGAGGGTCATGAGCTGATCATAGCGGAAGCGGGGAACTGTCCAGCGAACTAGGATGAAGAAGAGAATGAAGACGGTGACCTTGGTCAGGAAGCAACCGATGTGCAGAAGACTCACCCACCAGGCACCGATGGGGAGCATACCATCGAGACCGAAGCCGATGGACCAACCTCCGAAGAAGAGGGTTACGATGATGGCCGAGCCGACGACCATTGCGGCGTATTCACCCATGAAGAAGAGGGCGAATTTCATTGAGGAATACTCGGTGTGGTAGCCGCCCACGAGCTCGGTCTCACACTCGGGAAGATCGAAGGGCATGCGGTTGGTTTCCGCGAAGATTGAAGTGGTGAAAACCACGAAGGCGATACCGAGCGGAAGCAGCATGAGCCAGCGTTCGAGAGTCCAGCCTTCGCCCCACATTGGCAGAAGAAGCCAGCCATTGGCGGCTTGATATTCGACAATGTGTCCCAGATTGAGATCTCCGAACATCATGAGGACGGGGATGATTGAGAGGCCGAGGGCGATCTCGTAGGAGATCATCTGCGCGCAGGAGCGCACGCCGCCGAAGAAGGGATACTTGGAGTTGGAAGCCCACCCAGCAAGGGTGATACCGTAAACGGAAAGGGAAGCGATCGCGAAGACGAAGAGCGGGCCCACATTGAGATCAGCCACGGCCATGGGGATCCAGCTCTCGCCGATCTGCATCGGGCTGCCGAAGGGCACCACCGCCATTGTGAGAAGGGCGGGGACGACCACGAGGGCGGGGGCGAGCCAGAAGAAAAACTTCCGGACGTAAGCCGGGGTGAAGTCTTCCTTAAGGATGAATTTCAGACCATCTGCTACCGGCTGGGTCAGACCGCCGATGGGCAGGGCAAAGTCTTTCTTAAAACCGAGAATCGAGAGCGGAACCATCGTGCGGTTCGGGCCCACACGGTCTTGAATGATGGCCGAGAAGCGGCGCTCGAAGATCACGCAAATGCTAACGAAGCTCAGAGTGATGCCAATGAAGACCCCGATTTTAATCGCAGCGGCAATGAGAAGTGTCGTGTCCATAAGAGGAAAGTGGTCGGTAGCTGAAAGTCCGTGATCGATTTACCCAACGATGATTCCGGACTCTTTCCGCTTCTTCTCCTGATCGAGAAGAGGAATGGTCACGCCGGTCTCGGTGATGACCACTCCGAGGTCACCGATCGATCCGAAGGTCTGCCCTGTGAATGTTTCATTCTCCTTGGCGAGGGCATTGAAGACCGAGTCCATGGAGGAGGGGAGTTGGTAGTCCTTATCCAGCTTGTTGAGGAGAGCGCCGAGAGTTTCCCAATCGTCGCGCGTTCCGCCCGGGGCGATGGTAGCTTGATTGGCCCGTTGGAGGCGGCCGGTCACATTGACGTAAGTTGCCCGCTTTTCTGCCCATCCGGCACCTGGCAGCACGACTTGGGCAGCTGCCGCGGTCGGGTTGGCGTGGGTGTGAGTCGTCACGAGATGCTCGAGCTTGGCGAGATCCTCTTGCTTGAATCCCGCTTCATCCAGCAGGTTTTCATTGAAGACAATAAGAGCCTTGATCCGTCCGGTGCTCACGCCTTCACGGATGGCATCGAGCTTGGCGGTCGGGTCGTCTATTCCGAAAATGAGTCCCGCTCCGGTGGTGTTCGGATTGCGGTCCGCCGAGATCAGCTTGCCGTCCGACTCACCCTGACGGGGAACGATGGTCAGCAGATCTGTTCCCAGGGCAGTGGCGATTTTCTTCGCGAGATAAAGTTCCTCATTGCTCTGGCGACCCGAGGCAATGACGGCCACCTCATTCGGCTGGCGCATCCCCAGACCTTCAGCGGCCTTGTTGATCGCTTCGAGATTACTGACCTCCACGTGCTTCCCATCCTTCAATATCATCGGCGCGGTGAGGCGGGAGTCATTTTGAAGCTCATGGAAGGAGAGACGATGGCTGTCCGGTATCCAGGCCGAATTGACATCGTCATTCTGTCGCGGAGTGACTCGGAAGATTTCATTGCCACGCGTCCACACCACGGTGTTCGCGCCGGTGCCGCAATTGACATCGATGGTCTTGGTCTCCTTCAGGAACCACACCCGCATCTGGAAGCGGAAGTCATTGGAAGTGAGAGCACCTACCGGGCAGATGTCGGCGGTATTGAGAGAGTAGTTGTTATCGAGGCGATGCCCCGGGTGCACCGTCACCGAGGTGTGAGTGCCGCGCTGAGAGAAGCCCAGAACTGGATCTTCCGCGACCTCGTCCATAAAGCGGATGCAGCGGCTGCACATGATACAACGCTCGTCATCAAGGCGGATGTTTTGGCCGATATCGACGTTCTTCGGCTTCTTGATCTTGGTCTCCTTGAAACGGGATTCACCGCGCCCGTGCTCGACCGAAAACTCCTGCAGTTTGCATTCGCCCGCTTGGTCGCAGATCGGGCAGTCCAGCGGGTGATTGATGAGGAGAAACTCCATCACGCCCTCGCGGGTCTTTTCCACCAGCTCACCGCCGGTGCGGATGCCCATGTTCTCTGCGACCGTGTTAGCACAGGCAATTACCGGGCGTGGCATCCAGCCGATTTCCTGATAGCCATCCTCGCCATACTTGGGATCCTCGCCCGGAGCGGGGCGGGGGGGCATTCCCATCTGGACCAGACACATCCGGCAATTGCCGGGAGAGGAAAGCTTGGGATGATAGCAATAATGGGGAATCTCTTTTTCCGCGATCTTTGCCGCTTCGATCATCCGAGTACCGCGTGGGACCTGAATCCAATGGCCGTCGATCTGCACGTTCACCATGCCATTTTCAGCGGCAAGGTCCTTGGGAAGCTTCTTCTCTTCTACGGCCGGGGCATTTTCGCTCATGGTCAGCGCGGGTGAAATATCAGGAGTGGCGAACCTACCGAAGGCCCGTTCCAGCGGCACTATGCAAGGCCACCCCCGCGCCGTAAAGCGACTTTGTGAAATATTTCACAAAGTCGCTCAAGGCAGCCTCTGACCTTATCTTCCTCTCTTTCCAGCCTTCTTTTTGGAACGCAATGGCACCTCCTTCAGCAGGGGCGAGGCTGCCAGATCCGAAGGCGCGACCACCGGCTCCTTCATGGGGAGATTATCAACGCTTCCGTAACGCTGCTTGATGACTGAGCGCACGACCGGATCGCTCAGGTAATAGGATTGAAAGCTCTTTGGCTTGCAAAGCTTCAGTCCGGTCGATTTTTCATAAATTTTCCAGACCAGTTCCGAGCAATAGAGCGTCTTGTCGTCCCATCGGAATTTCAGGTCATAATCCTTCCCGATTTGCTTTTCTCCCCAGGCCAGTGCTTTTTTCAAAGCCGTCGCATTTAGCTTCGAGCTATCCTTCAAGCGTCGGGCATGAAAGACCTTCGATCTCTTCTTCCAGTCTGCCAATGAGGTCACCTTAACCGGCTGCATTGCCTCCAGCACATAGAGGGCGCCATTGGCCTTCGTGGATTTGAAGACCACCCCGCAATGCGTGTAGCTCGATCCTGTCGCCTTCTCGACCGCACGGCCCTGCCTCCCTCCGGTGTCCTGGAAAACAATGTCACCCTCTCTCAATTCCGAGTAATTGGGATGGTGAGCCGTCTTACTCCACCAGCCAGCATGGCAGGTTGTCATGAAAAATAGTGAGAGAATTAAGGCTTTTACGATACGGGTCTTCATTGGTGTCGGTTGGATTGGTGTCAGTCGTTGTCATGAGGATCGAAGACCCTCACGACAATCTCATCTTAGTCACAGCGTCGCTGGAGCTGGTCATCGATTCACTTAATTCCAGCATTTCGAAAATTGATGCCTAAACCCGTCACTTTCTTCTTGCGTGAAATCAAGATCCTCCATATCTCCCCGCCGTCGCGAGGCGATTCTGAGAATTGCAAAGCGGCCCACGAAAAATCTTCCGAATCCCCTAGCCGGATTCACCAAAAAGGGTAGGTGGCCGAGTGGTTAAAGGCGGCAGACTGTAAATCTGCTCACGTAAGTGTACGCTGGTTCGAATCCAGCCCTGCCCACCAGCTTTCAATGAAGGAGTTACGAGAGATCGTAACTCCTTTTTCTTTTCAAGAAACTCTTAGGATGGGCGGTTTTTGAAGCCTTATTTTGGCCTG
>CALBVA010000270.1 GCA_937969125.1 uncultured Verrucomicrobiales bacterium
CACCGACCAGGGCTTTTTAGGCATTCAGATGGATCCGCGTGAAGTCGGAAAAGGAGTGCGTGTGGACGCGGTGGTGCGTAGATCTGCGGCAGCGGACGCGGGGATCAGGAGTCATGATCTCATTGTGAAAATCGACGATGAAGAGGTGAAGGGCTTTTATGAACTTTCAACCAATCTTCGCCGTCTTCGAGCCGGTGAGAAGCCGACGATCCTGATTGATCGGGGTGGGCAGGAACTCACCGTGACGCCGACTCTCCGGGGACGCGAAATTGCGGAAGGGCAATCGGGGAGAATTGATCGGATGGATAAGATGAGCGGATCGCAGAGCAGGGTGCGGGGAGAGTTTGGGAATGTCCTTCAGTCTGATATGGAGCTGGAGGTCAATGACGCCGGTCTTCCTGTAGTGGATCTGGAAGGGCGCATTGTGGGCATGGTGATCGCACGTGCCGGACGAATCAGCACCTTGATCCTTCCGGGCGATGACATCGCAAAAGTGCTGGAGGTGGAGCCGAAGGACTTCGTGCGTCCGCAACGTCGCATGGCCCGCCGCCGGGGTGGCGATCTTCGGCAAAACCGCCGTCAGCGGATGCAGGATGAGCTGGATCAAATGCGCCGACTGATGGAGCGGCTACAGCGCGAACTCGATCGGGAGTGAGGGGGAGTTGTTGAGACTACTTCTCCTCATCCTTTTCCGGGATGGGAGGACGGCCGTCTTTGATGTCGGAGAGGAGTGTAAAGTTTTTGCGGTCCTCATTGATGTCCATCCCCTTGTAGCTGTGATCCATCCCAGCGTAGAAGGCCGCGGCACCACAGACAATGAGACCCAGCCCGTAGAGGAAGCCATTGCCAGAATTGGAGGATGCCAGCGCAGGCAGAGCAGCTGGCAAGCCGGGGTGGGGAGTGGACACCACTCCGGATACTTTCCGCACCGGGACCTCTAAGGGCTTCTGCACCACTTTTTTCTTAGGCTTCGGCTCGGGTGATGATTCCTCGGCCTTTTTCTCCTGAGGCTCGAATTCCTCCTCATCCAGGAGGTCCAGTTCGTCCTCACTCAGCACGTATCCGAAGCTGACGTCGCCTACCTTAATGTCGCTATCATTGCGGAGGTCAATGATCTCCATGAGCTCGTCATCGAGAGTGATGCCATTTGTCGATTTCCGGTCCCGCAGGATGTATCCACCCTCGACCCGCTCCATGGTGGCGTGCAGCGAGGAGACAGACGGGCAATCCACCACAATGTCGCTATCCGAGCTGCGACCAATGGTCACTTTTTCACGATCCAGTTTAAAGCGGTAGGGTTGGGAGTTCTTCCCGGTAATGGTGATGCTGACGCGTGGCATGAGATTGGGTTTTCGAGGTTCGTAGGGTTGGCGAACTTGACCATAGCTGGTTCATTTTGACCAACGGAAAATCAACTCTGTTGGGCTTGCCTTTTCCTCAGGAAGTTCAAGCATCGTATCCATGGAAGAGATTCGCGCCGCCGGTGTTACGAAACGATTCGGAAGCGTCACAGCCCTGAAGGACGTCAATCTGGAGATCGGACGCGGGGAGCTTTTCTTCCTTCTGGGCGGCAGTGGATGCGGAAAGACGACCCTCCTTCGCTGCATTGCGGGGTTGGAGACGCCCACCGAGGGGCAGATTTTCTTTGGAGACAGGGATGTCACTTCTCTGCCGACTCATAAGCGCGAGGCAGCCATGGTTTTCCAGTCCTACGCCCTCTGGCCTCACATGACGGTGGGCCAAAATATTGCTTTTGGCCTGGAGGAGCGGAAGGTTCCTAAGAGTGAAATTAAGGAACGAGTGGAGGAAGCTCTCGCGATGGTGAAATTGGAAGGCTTCGCCAAGCGCGGGATCGACCAAATGTCCGGCGGACAACAGCAGCGGGTCTCATTGGCCCGAGCCCTCGTGGTGAAGCCGAAGTGCCTCCTCCTCGATGAGCCACTTTCCAATCTTGATGCCCAGCTCCGCCTGGAAATGCGCTCGGAGATCCGCCGCATTGTGAAGGAGAATGACCTCACCGGTGTTTATGTCACCCACGACCAGGCTGAGGCTCTCTCCATGGCTGACCGGATGGCGGTGATGGATCAGGGGGAAGTGGTGCAAGTCGGTCCGCCTGAGGAAATCTACCGCCAACCGATTTCGAGTTACGTTGCGGGATTCATTGGTGAGACCAATCTGCTGAAGGGCACAGTCACTGTTGATTATCAGGTGGAGACCGCGACGGCTACGCTTCCTGCTAATTCACACAATACGCCCCCTGTGGTGGGTTCGCAGGTGCTTCTTTCGATCCGTCCGGAGGCTCTGACCATCGTGAATTCCGCCGAGGGCTCGCTCACTGGGAAAATCACCGAGCGAATCTATCTGGGCAGCCTCATCCAATACACTGTGGTGCTGGAGGACGGGACAAGTCTGCAGGTCTCGGAGCAAAACCCACAGCTCATCCGCGAGCCCGGTGACCGCGTGGTCGGCCTGAAAATGTCCACCGATGACACCACCCTTTTGTTGAAATGAAAGGAGCTTGGAAAAAATATCTCGCGGTTCTGATTCCGCTCGCGGCAGTGGTCGCGGCGCCGATCCTGATGCGGGACGACGAAGCCCGCGTGGATACCGGGGCGGATCTGCGGCTGGAGATTATTTCACCTCATAATGAAACCATTCGTCGCGAGTTCGGAGAGGCCTTTGCGAATTGGTATCAGGAGGAAAAAGGAAAGAGCGTTTACATCAACTGGCTCAGCCCCGGTGGCACCAGTGAGATTAAGCGGGTGCTCGACAGTCGCTTCGAGAAAGCCACTGAGATCGGCAAGGAAGGAATCGGCCTTGATTTGTTTTTCGGAGGTGGGGTTTTCGATTTCAAGGGACAGGCTGCCAAGGATCGCTTCGTCCCGCTGGAGGTTTTCGAAACCCGGCCTGAACTCTTCACCTCCGGGGCCATCCCGAATCGCCAGAGCGGGGAGTTATTCTACCCCGAAAAGAAGGATTGGCTCGGTACCTGTCTCTCGTCTTTCGGGATCTGCTACAATACCGATAGCATCGCACGGCGCGGCATCGATCCGCCGAGCAGCTGGTCTGATCTCGGAGATCCTGCGTACTTTCGGGGGATCGCTCTCGCTGATCCGACCAAGAGCGGTTCGGTGGCGAAGGCCTTTGAAATGCTTGTTCAGGAGCAGATCCAGGATCAGTTGAAAGCCGGTAAGCCTCGCGAGGAGGCCGCGAAGATCGGCTGGGTGAACGGGCTGAATCTCATCCAGCGCATCAGTGCCAATGCTCGCTACTTTACCGATGGTGCCTCGAAGGTTCCGCATGACGTCGCGCAAGGGAATGCCGTCGCCGGGATGTGCATCGATTTTTACGGGCGCTCATTCAATGAGACTCTCAAGAAGGCTGATGGGACTTCTCGCATTCAGTTTCTCACGCCGGTCGGCGGCTCCTCGATCAGTGTGGATCCGGTGGCCATTTTTAAAGGGGCACCCCATCCTGAACTCGCGCAGGATTTCGTCCGCTTCCTCTACACTGAAAAAGGCCAGCTCATCTGGAATGGGCGACCTGGAACGAAGTGGGGACCACGGCAACGTGCTCTGCGTCGCTTGCCTATCCGGAAGGATCTTTACCGCGAACCCTACCTCTCCACCATGGTCGATCAGGATGTCATGCCATACGAAACGGCGGATGAATTTACCTACGATGACACCCTCACCGGCCGTCATTTTACGCCGCTGCGGACGATCATCCGGGTGATGTCCATCGATTCGCATGACGAGATGAAGAACGCCTGGGAGGCTCTCATTGAGGCCGACTTTCCGGAGGAGGCGAGGGCAATGTTTTTCGATGTCAGTCCGGTCGGCTACGTCGAGGCAATCGAGGTCGTGCGGAAAGCCATCAAGTCAGATGACAAGGTTGAGATCGTGCGCCTGACCAACGAGCTAGGCCGTCACTTCCGTGAAAATTATCGTGAGGCCGAGCGCCTCGCCAATCTGTCCCGCAAATGAATCGCACTCTTGCCTACACCCTCACCGTATTGGTTGGCCTCTTCTTTGCGGTCTTCTTTCTCTATCCCGCTGTGGAAGTTCTTAAGGAGGCCTTCTATAACGAAGAGGAGGGATTGACCTTGGGATTCGTTAGCCAGGTTCTTGCGAATCCGGTTTACGTCGAGGGTCTGTGGAATGCCTTCGCTCTCGGGATCACGAGTACTTTTGCGAGTCTTTTGATCGCCTTTCCGCTGGCACTGTTGGGGCACCGGTATCTCTTTCCGTTCAAGAAAACCCTCGGAGCTCTGATCCTCATTCCCTTGGTTCTACCACCCTTCGTCGGTGCCGTTGGGGTGAAACAGATTCTCGGGATTCAGGGAGCACTGAATGCCTTTCTGGTGAAGCTCGGGCTCATGGATGTCGCAGCCCCCTTTGACTGGCTGGGGGAGGGGAGATTCATGGGGGTGGTCATTATGAATGCCCTCCATCTCTATCCGATTCTCTATATGAACATCGCGGCGTCCTTGTCGAACATCGATCCCGCAATGGAGCAGGCCGCGCAGAATCTGGGCTCCTCACCGTGGCGTCGCTTTCGTCGCATTACCATTCCGCTGACTGCGCCGGGGATTTTTGCCGGAGGAGCCATCGTCTTTATCTGGTCCTTTACCGAACTCGGCGTGCCGCTGGTCTTTGACTTTGCACGTGTCGCACCTGTGCAGGTCTATGACGGAATTAAGGATCTCAGTTCCAACCCCTTCCCCTATGCACTCGTCGCGATTATGCTGGTGGTTTCAACCGCCGTTTTCCTGCTCTCGAAGCTCGCTCTGGGTCGATCCAAACTGGGCACTGCACCGAGACCAAAAGGGCGCGCCGAGGAGGTGGATCCGGGCTTTTGGAAAGGTCTCGCCTGTACCGGAGCCTTCCTCTTTGTTTTTGTCATCGCCTCTCTTCCGCATGCAGGGGTGGTCATCCTCTCTCTCTCTCATGATTGGTATGCCAGCATTCTCCCGGAGTCCTGGACGGGTGCTCATTATCAGGAAGCTCTGGGCCATCCGCTGGTGGTTCCCAGCATTAAGAACTCCCTCCTTTATGCCTCCGGTGCGACCTTGGTGGATCTCGTTTTGGGCACTGCCATCGCATGGGTTATTGTGCGTAGTACCATCAAGGGCCGCGCCTTTCTGGATGCCCTAGTCATGCTACCTCTTGCGGTTCCTGGATTAGTTCTGGCCTTCGGTTATCTGGCTCTTTCCCAAGACGGCGGAGACTTTCATTTCTTGCTGGGGGCTTCAGGTGACCCGACTTTCCTTCTCATCATCGCCTACGCAGTACGAAGACTCCCGTATGTCGTGCGTTCGGCTGTTGCTGGTCTCCAGCAGGCAAACGTCGCCCTTGAGGAGGCAGCGCGCTCTCTCGGGGCCACTCCTCTACGGACCCTTCGCCGGATTTCATTGCCGTTGCTGGGAGCGAATCTCATCGCAGGTTCTCTCCTGGCATTCGCTTTCGCGATGCTGGAGGTGAGTGACAGCCTCATCCTGGCCCAACAGGCCGAGCACTACCCAATTACCAAGGCGATTTACTCCCTGATTGGAATGCTTGGAAACGGCTACGAGCTAGCTGCTGCTCTCGGAGTCTGGGCCATGGTTTTCCTGGGCATCTCCATCATCGGGGCGGTCATTCTGGGCGGTAAAAAAGGCGGGCTGTTCCGGATGTGAGGAATGCTTTCCGTCACTTGAAAAGATACTTTCCTCCTGAGACCGTGACGTTCGGAGGTGATTTCTTTTCCTCGAACCACTGGTAGCCTTTACGGAGATTTTGCCAGAAGGGGAGCCATTCACTGTTTGACTGCAAAGCCATCTGGTCGTCCGTCATCCGGAAAGGGAAAATGTGGATGCGGAAGAAGGATTGCCCTCCGCTGAGGGCAGCGTCGCAGAGGGTATAGATTTCCTCGATCTTCTCATCAGTCATAGCGAGACAGCCGATGGAGAGATTGGACCCGTGGACCATAATGAAGCTGCCGGTACGGCCCATTGTCTGATCGAATTTGTTCGGGTAGCCAATATTGAAGGCGAGGTGGAAGGCGCTGTCCGGTTTCATGCGGGAGCGATTGACGAAGTAGAAGCCTTCGGGAACCTGCTGGTCCCCTTCGCGAAGTTTCGGGCCAAGATCTCCCGATGCGGCAGCGATCGGATAGCTCTGAAAGAGGGTGAATTGCCCCTCCCGGTTTTGCACCCAGACCTCGAGGGTTTTTTCCTCCTTGAAGGCGCGGAGGAAAACAGGTGAACCCCATTTGAGTTTTTTTTCGGTAAAGGCGGTTTTGAGTGAGGGGGTGACCTTTTTTTTGACTGCGGCGAAGCGCTTTTTCCCGGAGGCATAGTCGGCTTCCGAGAGTCCCAGGCCTTCCTCGGCACCTTTGGAGAATTGCATCACGAAGTAGCCTCCGACCGAGAGGAACAGCAGGGAAGCCAGAAAGGGGAACCGACGACGAAACATCTCAAGACTCAGCGGCGACGAAGTCCCACAACAGGGAAGATTGAGAGCAAAAGCAGAAGGGCGGAAGTCGGCTCAGGCACAGGAGCCGGAACCATAGCGATGGTGGCTGCGAGTTCGTCCGTGTAGGAGGCTGTGACATTATAAAAGCTGGCCTGTCGTGTTTCTCCGGTGGTGTTGGGGTTGAAGTCGCCCGGAGCAAAATCCGCAACGATTGAGGCCACGCCCTGAATGGTGAGCACCCCACCTGCTTCGGAAAAAAGGACACTCCCGGAATCACCACTTTGTAAATGGGCTTCGGAGCCTGTCGGAGTGTTGAAGTCGTCGGCAAGATTCCGAAATAGCACAACCATGTCGTTGTCGAAGTTACTGGGGAGCGTGGTCGGGGTGCCGAAGCTAAAGTTACCGCTTGATGCTTGAACGAGATTGGAGCCCTCGTCGTAAAAGCCTTCCGCCACATTTGTTCCGAGGGATTGTTGGTCAATATCGCCGTCTCCATTCCCGGTCTGATCTCCGTTCAGGTAGAGGCGTTGTGTCCCCAAACCTAGATCAGCAAGAGTGCTGATGGAAGATGGATTTGCCGAGGTCGCATAAGCATAGCGGGCGATCGAGGGATCAACAATCTCATTGGTATAGCCGATCCAGAGATCGGAATTGGGGACATTGAAGCCGCCAGCCACCGTGTAATCGAATTGGGTGGCCGTGGCGGTATTGTTCCCGTTGAAGAAAGAAATCGTTCCGGTGATGTTGGGTCGGGAGTGAGCGGCACTAATGAAGTAATTATCACCGATGAGGGTGCCCCAGGTGGTGACGGTCGGGGTATTATTAGTCCGTCCAACTCCAGTGAGATCCAGCGGGGGCGAGTTCGTATTACCGATGAAGGATGGAGAGTCAGTGAAGCGGTCGTTCAGTGCATCAGTGTAACCTGAGATAATAACGGCCTGAAGACTACCGGTCAGGCCGATTGCGATTGCTAATGATCTTTTCTTCACCATATCTGAAAAATTAGACCTCTAGCTTAAGAACGCAAGAAACTCCTTCTCCGACATCGTGATTTGACGGAACGCCCCTGTGCCGCTTCACTCCGCCTGTGCCTGAGGAGAAGAAAAAATCACGCCGGATTGACTGGAAAAAGACCTTTGGTCTCTACAGCTATCTTGGTGCCTATAAAAAGATCTTTATCCCCTCGTTGGTCGCGCTGTTCGTGACGGCGGGTCTCTCCCTGGCCTTTCCCTACTTTCTAGGCTCCCTGATCGGTGAACCGCAGGAAGCTCTCCGCGAAGGTGCGGATAAGGAAGTCATTCTTAAAAACGTCAATCGCGTAGTGCTCATCCTGCTCGGCGTACTGGCCCTCCAATCCTTCATTTCATACTGGCGTGTGCGGGGCTTCATCAAAGCAGGGGAGAGCGCGCTACGTGACTTGCGGAAGGACGTCTTCGCCAAGCTCGTTCGCCTTCCCATGCCCTGGTTCATGGAGCGTCGTAGCGGAGAGGTCAGCGGGCGTCTCGCCGCTGATCTCGGGATCCTTCAGACGACCTTGCTCACCACTGTCCCTCAGATCGCAAGGCACACAGTGATCTTCCTCGGGGGACTGATTGTCATCTTCATCGTCTCCGCGAAGCTCTCCCTCTTCATGCTGGCAATGATCCCTCTCGTGGTGCTCATGATCGCAATCGTCGGCAGGAAGATTCGTCAATACTCCCGCGATGCCCAGGATCGCCTGGCAGAGAGTAATGTCGTGGCCGAGGAGGCCGTGCAGGGGATCGCCGATGTGAAGGCTTATTCCACTGAGGTCTTCGAGGATTCCCGCTACTCCGACG
>CALBVA010000271.1 GCA_937969125.1 uncultured Verrucomicrobiales bacterium
GTCTCTTATTGAGGGAGGGGGCACAATATATTGTGGTCATTAGGTGCCGTGGCACACAATGATATTGTTCCCTTGTGTAGGAGCCCTGGGATTTATCCGTCATTTTAAGATTTTTGAAGCACTAGTGAACAAAGTAAGAGGATCACGCAGAGATGACTACAAACTCTTCCTTGCCGGAAGGATGGCATTGGAAAAGAGGAGCCCGGCAATGAGTGCCACGAAGGCCATGATGGCGCGGCCCCCGCTTTCAGCCGGGAGCATTTCCTCGCCGGAGACCCAATGATTCAGGATGGCGTAAACCCGGCTTCCGGGAACCAATAGAATGATCCCGTGGATGATGAGAATGGATGCGGGCCCACGGGTAAGGCGAGCGAAGAGATTGGCGAACAATCCCACCGCGAGCGCTCCAAGAAACATGCCAGCATATATGCTGAAGTGGGCTTCGCCCAGCTTCGTGGTTCCGAAAGCGATCACCGCAGCCAGCAGCCCGAGCGGCATCTTGGACCAAGGGCTATTAAATGAGATTCCGATGGCGATAGAGAGGCTCATCACAGCGGGAAAGATCCGCCATGACGGAAGGGCGGGCAGGCTGAGAAGGGCTTCATTGACTGGAAAGAATCCTGCAAGCGCCACTCCACTGAGGGTCCCGAAAAACAACTTCAGCAAAGTCATCACGGCGTCCACCAGGCGAGAGGACCCGGAGATGAGATGACCTCCGGAAATCTCGGTCAAAGCAACCGCCAGGGAGAGTCCGGGAATCATCAAGATGATCGAGGACAGGATGACAAAGGCGGCATTGATCTCGATACCCAAGCGCGAGATCACTCCGGCTCCCAAGCCGGTCGCGAAGGCACCCAGGATGGTGGTGAGCGGTTCCCAGCCGGCACGATCACTGGTGGCGCGATCAATCAGGAAGAGGGTCAGACTGAGAAATCCCGCGACCAAAGCATCGAGCGGATTTGCCGAGAGCAAGAGGGAGAATGATCCCCCCGAGAGAAACCAGGCCAGCCCGCGGACAAGGCAGGGGTAATCGAGGGGCGAGTGGCTGAGCACTCCGAGCTGCTCCAGGCCCTCGGCGAAGTTTACCCGACCGGCTTCCATGCTCTCAACAAGACGATCAATTTCCCAGAGTCGTCCCAGGTTGTAATTGGCCGGTTTCACCCGCTCGATGTGGATCGATTGATCCAGCTCATCCTGCTCCCAAAAAGCAAAAGTGAGGAAGGTCGGGCTGCAGAAAAAACTCCCCTGAATCCCGAGCATGGTGGTGACATTGGAGACGTGCCGCTCGATCCGTTCACTACTGGCGCCGCATTCGTGCAAGGCACGGCCTAGCTTCAGAACGAAGCGGATTTTTAGACGGTAGTCAGTGACCATCCAGATACAGGGCGATGGGTTGGAAGGCTCACTCCCCGCCGGAGACTCTTCCGTGGCGGTGGGTAGTTTCGCTGATGCTCTGCTCATGGAGAAAGCTGAGAAGAGCGAGGCGGCCATTGTGGACGAGGTTTGCCGGGGCTTTTTTGGCAAGGGGGTGATTCGAGTTGCTGACAAGTCGACAGCCTACGGTGGCGGCGGCGATCTTATGAAGCGGGGTGGCTTCCTCCACTACGACTTCTACTGCCGCACGATAGCGGAAGTGATTGGTCTCTCCGAGGAGGCCGGAGGGATCGTGCTCTTTCGTGAATTCCTCCTGCCACCAGTAGGCGTAGCTGCGGGCGGCGGCGAGGAGTTGCGGGTCGTCATTGACGAGGGCGAGAACCCGGTCACTGGGCTCGGCCTGATGTTTTGGTAGGCCGACATTTTCCCAGCGGGAGAACTGGGTGAGGTAGTTCGGGCCGCCGGCTTTCGCGCCGGGACCAACGACGGAGCGCTTCCAGCCGCCGAAGGGCTGACGGCGCACGATCGCTCCGGTAATGGGGCGATTGATATAGGCGTTCCCGACTTCCACCTGTTCCCGCCACTGCGCGATTTCGCCGGGATCGAGTGAATGAATGCCGCCAGTGAGACCAAAGGTCGAGGAGTTTTGAATCTCGATGGCTTCCTTAAGATCCTCTACGCGGATGATGGCGAGGACAGGCCCAAAGAGCTCGCTGCGATGAATCCAGGAGTCTGCTTTGACCCCGAGGCGGATGCCGGGCGACCAGAGGTTCGGAGCGAGTTGTTTTGGTTCGAGGAGCCAGGTTTCTCCCTCATCGAGTTTGGTCAGGCCACGCAGGAGAGCCTCACCGGGCTCCTGGATGAGCGGGGTGACAATGGCTGCTGGATCCGTCGCATCGCCGACGGGGAGGGAAGCTGCGGCGTCACGGAGCTGGGACATGAAGGAGGCATTGTCATAGAGATCAGCCTCGATGATAGCGAGGGAGGCGGCGGAGCATTTCTGACCGGCGTGGCCAAAGGCGGACTTCACGAGGTCCTTGATGGCGAGGTCCGGGTCAGCGGAAGCGGTGATGATAAGGGCATTCTTACCGGAGGTCTCGGCGAAGAGCGGGCTATCCGGATTCCATTTCTGGAAGAGGTCTGCTGTTTCAGATGAACCGGTGAGAATGATGCCGCCAATTTGATCTGAGGAGACGAGAGCCTGGCCGATCTCGTTGTCCGGACAAGGGAGAAATTGCAAAGCCTCGTGAGGAATCCCGGCCTTCCAGAGACAGCGAACCATCTCCCAGGCGGTCTGAATGACTTCTGGGGCGGGCTTGATGATGACAGGGTTTCCCGCAGCAAGAGCGGCCAGGATGCCTCCGCAGGGAATGGCGCAAGGAAAATTCCAGGGAGGGGTGATGATAATGGTCCCCAGCGGGCTGGCGGAGCTGCCGTCATGGAAAGCAGGATCTAAAGTACGGGAAGCGTAGTAATTTGCGAAATCGACAGCCTCTGAAACTTCAACATCAGACTCGAAGGGGCGCTTCGCAGCATCCAGCCTCATGCAGGCGATGAGGCGGCCACGTGCAGCTTCCAGCTCATCAGCCACGCGGTGGAGGAGAGTCGCCCGCTCCGACTCTGGAATAGTATTCGCGGCACGGTCGAGGGCTTCATTAACCTGCTCCAGAGTGGCGAGGTCCGGATGTGGGTCAGGTTGGTAGGTTTCGATTTCCTCCGCGAGCCAGCGGCGATTTGCGGGGAGGGTCCAATCAGTTTCGGCGGAGTTTTGGAACCCGGAATGATCCGTGACCAAGGGCAGCGCGCGATCCTGGCTGCGGGCGGGACCGCTGGCGACGGTCGGAATGCGCCGACAGGCTTCACGGAAGCGGGCCTCCTCGGCCAGGAAGGCCTCATCGCCGGGCTTCATGGAAAAGACATGGGCGAGGAAGTTCTCCGGCGAGGTGTTCTCATCCAGACGGCGGATGAGGTAGGCGATGGCCGAGTGGAAGTTTTCACGAGTGACGATCGGCGCGTAGAACAGGACCGGGGAGTCCTTGGCGGTCAACGCACGGGCGTGATCGGTGGCCATGCCTTCTAGCATCTCCAGCTCCACCTGCTCTTCCACGCCGTGGTGCTCGCGGAGGAGGAGAGCGTAAGCGATATCGAAGAGATTATGCGAAGCCACGCCGATGCGAACATGGGCGGCATTCTCCGGAAGCATGGCGAAGTGGAGGAGGCGCTTGAAGTTCGCATCGACATCAGTCTTGTCCGTGTAGGGAGCCTGCGGCCAGTGGTGCTGTGAAGCCTCCACTTTTTCCATGGCGAGGTTCGCCCCCTTTACGATGCGGATCTTGATCCCGGCGGGGCGCGTTTTCGCCCAGGCAGTGAGATCTTGTAGGACCTCGTAGGAATCCGGAAGATAGGCCTGAAGTACGATCCCTGCCGTACTATTGAGAAACTCTGGCTCGGAGAGGGTCCGTTTGAAGGCCTCACAGGTGAGGTGGAGGTCGCGGTATTCCTCCATGTCCAGATTGATGAACTTCCCGCTGCGATAGAGCGGACGCAGGCGATCCTGAATCGCGGCGAGTGTGCCTTCCTCATCGAGAAGATTGATCTGGGAGAAGATGGCGGAGATTTTGATCGAGAGATAAGTGACCTCCGGCTTGGCGAGGAGGGTGAGGTTTTGGTCGAGACGCTTTTGGGCTTCTTCTTCGCCGAGAATGGCCTCGCCGAGGAGGTTGAGGTTCACCTTGGCCCGTTTTTCGAGGTAGGGGTGCAGCTTGGAATCCTCCCGGGCGAGGATGACGCGCCGACTGTCTCGACGGATCTGCGCGGTGACGGCGGGCATGACGAGTGAGGGGAAGAACCGCGAGGCCAAGGAGCCGAGGCGCATGAGAATCCGCTCATGCATGCGCAGGTAGGAAGGCACTCCGTGAGTCGCGATGAGACGGCGGAAGGTGGCCGCTTGCTTTACAGCGGTCGGGGAGCGGAAGACTTCGTCGGCGAGGTGGAAGGTTAGCTCCTTGCCGGAGGGGTCGGCGAGGAGTCGGGACATCTTGGCTGCCTCACGGGATTCCTCAGGGGTGCGGGGAGTTTCCAGGAGCTCTGCGGCAAGAGCGCAGGCCCGGTCAATGAGGCCCGGAGGAAGGACGCGGGAGGTCATTTTCTCAGAAGAAGGATTTTCAGACATTTGCCTAAAATCTATCACGATGACTTTGTGGTGTCTTGACCGGATGGGCTGCATCGGATCGACGAATCGGAACAAGCAGAGCACCCTGCTCTTGCCTCGATGTCGGGAAGGCGGGATAAGGAGCCGTGTCTCACATCCTCATTATCGGTGGCGGCCCGGCCGGGTTACGGGCGGCGGAAGTCGCCTCGGCAGGCGGTGCCAAGGTCACCCTTTGTGATCAAAAGCGCTCAGTGGGTCGGAAGTTCCTGGTCGCCGGGAAGGGAGGATTGAACCTCACTCACTCCGAGGAGATCGAGACCTTCCTCACACGATTCGATGGGCCGGCGGAGATCTGGAAGGAGGCTCTCGCCCGCTTCGATAACAAGGCCATCCGGGCTTGGGCCGCGAAGCTGGAGGTGGGGACCTTTGTCCAAAAATCCGGACGAGTGTATCCGAAAGCTTTGAAAGCGGCTCCTCTGCTCCGCCGCTGGATCGAGCGGATCAAGAAGCAGGGAGCGATTTTTAAAATGAATCACCGCCTCACGGGAATCGAGTCGGGGTCGGCGGAGTTCGAGACACCCGATGGCACCGTCACGATCGAGGCGGACGCGATGATCCTGGCACTCGGCGGCGGGTCTTGGCCGCAGACAGGTTCTGATGGCGCCTGGGTCACCACCCTGCGGAATGCGGGAATCATGGTCTCTCCACTGCGTGCAGCGAACTGCGGTTGGGAGGTTCGGTGGCCGGAGGAATTGCTCCCGTTTCTGGAAGGGCAACCACTCAAAAACGTCGTGGCCTCAGTGAGTGGGACACCTGCTCCCGGCGAGATCATGCTGACGAAATATGGCATGGAAGGCGGCCCACTCTATGCTTTGGGACCGGTCTTAAGAAGGATGGCAGAGCCGACTATCACCCTGGATTTCAAGCCGACCTTCACGGCGGAGAAGCTGGTGTCGAAGATGGAATCGGCGAAGCGAAACTTCCTGCAAGAATCGCAATACCGCTGGAAGCTCAGCGAACCGATGCGGGCCATCCTTGACCACTTCCACGGACCCTTCGAGTCAGCAGAGGGGCTGGCTCGCCACACGAAGGCCTGCCGGATTCCACTCACCGGTCCGCGTCCACTGGCTGAGGCGATTTCGACCGCCGGAGGCATCGCGTGGTCCGCTCTTAATGAGAGCCTCATGATTGATGAACTGCCCGGCGTCTTCGTGGCGGGAGAAATGATCGATTGGGAAGCCCCGACCGGGGGCTATCTCCTGCAGGGATGCTTCGCGACTGGTACCCTCGCTGCCGAAGCGGCTCTGGCTTTTAAAATCTGATGAAACGCTCTTTAAGATTCCTCCTCAATTTATTTTGGAGATCCACTCCTCTGCTCTTTCTCTTCATCGTCTTCGGCGGCGTGGTCTTGCACTTTTTCATCAAAGACGGCCCGCTCACTCATCATGGTAAGGGATGGGTCCTCTCGGTGGCTTACTATGGTCTGCCGGTGAGATTGATCGCGGGGCTGTCCTGGGTGTGGTTCGGCCTCGCTGCCGCGCAAAAAATCTGGCGTCCACATCAGATCCTGTCCCTCGTCTCGGCGCTCTCGCTCACCGCATACTGCCTGTGGTCGCCCTCGGGATTCATGGGTGAGGTTCGGAAGCCCACCCTCGTTTTTTGGAATCTCGATCATGGCGATCTGCCGCTTTCCGAGGTGACCGACTTCATCAAGACACAGGATGCCGGGATTTATACCTTTGTGGAGTGCTTCGATGACCTCCACACCGCGTTCACGAATGGCAGTCTGGAGAAGCGCCTCCCGAAGCATCAGGCTCATTATTTCGGTGGAGGATTGGCCCTTGTGACGGGGAAGGATCAGACGGTCACGGCGGTCACGAAGAAGGAATCCAATCTTTACCGCTTCGCAAAAGTGCAGGTGGGAGAGCTGAGGGTCTGCATCGTCGATATTTTCTCACACCCCTGGCTGGACCGCCGCATAGCGCTTGCGGATCTCGCGGATTTCGCGGCGGATTGTGATCTCGTCTCCGGGGACTTTAATACGCCTTACGATTCCACTCACATGGCATCGCTGATTGCGGAGTTTGATTGTGGACGCACAGACGTGCCGACAAATCGCGAGACCTGGCCGCGTCCACTGCCGCTCCTTTCGCTGGATCATATCTTTGTGAAAAAGGGGCGGGAGATCATTGCCTACCAACCGGTCAAGAAATGGGCCACCGATCACTCACCGGTGGCAGTGCAGCTGGAGCGCTAGAAAAAGGGTGAGGGCACCATTGATGTGGAAAGTCCGCGCGGGTGAGCGAGGAGGGATTTGACCTGGTTTGTCTGGCGCTACCTTGGGAAGTGATGATCAGGTGGATCAGCGCTTCCGGGTCCGCCCCGTTTTACGGCGCGGGCCCTTATTCTTCAGCTTGGGCTTCTTGTGTTGCAGAGGCTTTGATTGGGTCTTGTTGGTGCCCGCAGAGTTGCGGGACGAGGGAGCATTTTTCGGCTGGGAGTCGTAAGCGAAGGTCTCCGAGCGGGTGGGAGGAAGAAGCTGGTTAATGAGAGCCTCAAGTTTGCGGACCTGATTGCCATCTTCACGGGTCGCGAAGGTGATGATCTCCTCAGCAGACTCAAGGCGCGCCAAATAATCTGCTGCGACCTCGGGAAATTCGAACTGGATGATGAGGGGAAATTGCGAGAGATCCGATTGGCGGAGGATGGCCTCGGTGGCGACCAGGAAACGGATGCGCCCGGCGGTAAGATCCGCGAGGGCACGGTCACGTAAAACCGGCTTGGTAGTGCCGGTGACAGCATCGACAGGTAGTCCGGCGCTGATGAGTTGATTCTTGAGAGCATGCACCCCGTCCTTGGTGCGGAGGAAAATGATGCCGTTCTTTTCTGGAGAAAATTCCAGGAGAAGGTGGGTGAGAAGATCGGCCTTCTGGTGAGGGAAGACTTCGTAGAGAGACTGGGTGGCGGGCATTTCTGGCCGAACTCTAGCGGGCGGAAGTGTCTTTGCCGAGTCCCGGTTATGAAGGGAATAGATCGGAAAGATGAAAAATTTTTTTAGAATATGACACCAATGTTCGTTTCGCGGACATACCTACTGAGACCACGATCATTTGAGCAATCTTCCACCAGAGCCGACCGAGCGATTCATTGAGGAGCTGACAGCATGTCAGGCTCAGTTGCTAGGCTACATCATGTCTTCGCTGGGGCGGGCAGACGAAAGCCGGGATGTCCTGCAAAAGACGAACGTAAATCTCTGGCGGAATTGTGCGAAGTTCGACGAGGCGAAGCCCTTTCTCCCCTGGGCTCTGACGCTGGCGCGCTTCCAGATTCTGGGATACCTGCGAGACCGAAAGAGGGAACGGGTGCTCTTTGATAGTGATGTTCTGGAGCAGATGCAGACGGCCTCCGAGGCGCGGCTGGATGAGCTTCCGATGCGGCAGATTTTCTTGAGGAAATGCCTCGGCGAGCTGCAGGAAGAGCACCAGACCTTGTTGAGCCTGCGCTATGCACATCGGAAATCGATCGCCCACCTCGCGAAGGTGAGTAATCGATCCGAAGATGGCGTTAAAAGTCTCCTGCTCAGATTACGCAAAACTCTCGGGCGATGCATCGAGAGCAAGATCAACAACTCACCTGAAATATCGTGAATGACCTGAAGACAGCCGATTTTGATGAACTGGAAACCCTAATTTCCCGCAGCACAGACAGTGAGCTGACTGCGGAAGAACGCGAGCGGCTTAATGAAATCCTGCGAGATGATCCGGCAGCTCTGGATTTTGCCTCGCGCGCTTTCTTCAATGAAGCCCTGCTCCGCGATGAACTCCGTGCCGAGGAAACCGGACGAATGATCGGTGGTGATTTTCCTCTCACTCCTCCGGAGCCGGAGATCGTGCCGGGCCGCTTTCACTGGAAATGGGCCGCAGCGGTAGCGGTGGGAGGCGTCCTTGGCTCCCATTTCTGGATGAAACAGGAGGACCCTGTGGTGAAAATTCCCAAGGTGACGGAGGAGGCCCCCATTGCGACCTTAGTGCGAAGCTTGGATTCACGCTTTGTGGCACATCGTGGGACCTCATTCGGCCAAGGCGACTACCAGCTCGAAACCGGGGTAGCGGAGTTTCTATTCCGAAACGAAGTTGTCTTGGTCGTTGAAGCACCAGCGGAATTCTCGATCCATAGCGATATGCTCGTAAAACTGGAGCGAGGACGCATTCGCGCGACTGTGCCAACGGAGGCGATCGGCTTCACCATCGAAGCCCCGAAGCTGGACGTGGTGGATCTGGGAACGGAATTCGGCCTGTTCGTCGATGATGACCAGGATGCACAAGTCCTGGTCTTCACCGGTGAGGTGGAAGTGCACGGAGACGGACAAAAGGTCCTCGCCACCGAAGGCTACGCCGCCGAGTGGAAGGAAGGAAAGCCGGTCCAGATCCCGGATATGGATGAACGGGCTTTTCGAACGAGCCGTGACATCACCCGGGGAAATTGGGAAAAATCGAAGCGGGCGATTTTGGCGGATCCCCAACTTTGGGGGTATTACGATTTCCTGCCAACAGCCGGACGTGAAGGTAAATTGGTAAACCGGGCAAAACCCGGGGAAGACGGTATTGTTATCGGAGCCCAGTGGGTGCGTGGACGCTGGGATGATAGCGGAGCCCTTCTTTTCGAAAAAAATGATGATCGGGTAAAAATACAGCTCCCAAAAAACCTGGATAAGGTGACCATTTCCACCTGGATCAAATCAGATTATGTCAGCGGGATCTTCAGCGCGATTCTCAACAGCGATGGCGCATATCGGAACGGGGCACATCACCTACAGATTTTACGTGAGGGGGGTCTCCGTATCGGTGTTAGCGGTGAAAAAGGCTATTCAGGCAAGACACGAAAGCACCTGATCGAACCGGGAAAATGGACCCATGTGGCCTTCACTTATGACAATGAATCCGGTGAGGCTAAATACTACGTAAACGGTCAGCTTGAAAAAACCTTCACCTTTGAGGCCGGCAAATCATTGGAACTGGGCCCGTCACACATCGGACAATGGGAAGAGTCACCGAATAGTAAAAGACGACGAAATTTTAGGGGACGCATTGATGAGCTCTTCCTCTCACTTCGCACTTACTCCGCTGAGGAGATTGCGGAGATCGCAAACGCAGGAAACCCACCCACTTGGTAGGATACTATGAGCAAGGACATGACAAAAATTGTGGAGCTGGCCAGACAATATATCAGGGCTAATGTTTCCCGCTCGAATCTGAACGTGAAACAAATCGCTGCACACTGTGGAGTGTCTCGTCGGGTTCTAGAGCGGCGGTTCCGGGAAGTGCTGAGCCGTTCTCCACTAGAGGAAATTGTGGATGTGAAAATCCGCTGTGCGAAAGTGATGCTTCAGGGCACTAAGCTCTCAATCGCAGAGATCTCCCGTGAACTCGGTTTCGCCGATGTGAAAAGTCTCCGCTTCCACTTCCAGACTAGCGAAGGAATGCCACCGGGTCAGTGGCGCAATAAACACCCAGCTTCGACTGACAAAGCTGTTATGTCCATTCTGTAACTTTGTGTCGCTTCGAGTTGATTCATGGCTCGTCATCAGAAGATTCGGGGCATGTTGCGGGGAATGCTAAGAGGCGGGGATTCTCATTGATGCGCGAGAGAGCTGAACTAGGCTCCCATGATACTCATGAAAGTGTGCCTACTCCTCCCTCTCTGCCTGCTCATTGCCCAATGCTCCCCTGATCCTCCTGTCGGGATTCAGGGCCGTCCGGTCTCCCAGCCCGCGCCCGTCGTCAAACGATCCGGTGGCGTCCAGCACATCATCAACGTCTCCGCTTACGACCCCAAAAAGAAGAGCCGCCCGGGCCGCGGCTTCTCCCAATATGACCTCTCCGCTCTCCCCGCCAATGGCGCCCGCGGACTCATCGCCCGCGCTGGAAAGGGTGGAAAGCTCGATGAAAAATGCGCAAATTTTATCCGCTCCGCTGACCGCGCCGGTTTGCTCGCCGGGCTCTATTACCGCGTGCAGAGACATGTCAGCCCCACCCGCCAGGCTGACCAATTCGTCGCCCGCGCCAAAGCTATTGCCCGCCACCGCCCGGCCAATGCCGCCCCCCTTCTCCTCTGCGGCGACTATGACGGCGATCTCTCGCTCTCCGCGATCGTGCGATTCATGGACCGCGTTGAGGCTAAGACTGGCATCGTCCCCATCGCCTACCTCGAAAACAGCCAGGCCCTGAAACTCAAAACCCGCGCCGCCGACTCCCGCACCGCTGCGAAGCTCCGCCGCGCCCCCTATTGGCTCGCTCTCTACTCTCACGAAAGCGGAGCCGGCCCCATCTTCCCCGCTCCCGGAAACCCCCGAGGCCTCGTCAAACAATA
>CALBVA010000272.1 GCA_937969125.1 uncultured Verrucomicrobiales bacterium
CCAAGATGGAAAGTATCCGGAGCTTTCTCATATTGAGGGACACTATTATGATTTTCGGGAGCTTCTTGAGAGGAACGGGGTGGCTTTCCGCGCAGGAGACTTTGCTGTCTGCGGAGAAAGGGATTCAAAAATTTTAGCAAAGCTGGATGAGGTTAATTTGGATCTCTTGGCGCAAATCATTGAGGCGTCAAAAGAAGATCGGACCTCGCGAATGATCCAGATTGAATTGGTAGAGGTGAAAGGTGATGACTTTCGTAAAGGGAAGTTGACCAAGAAAATGGGCTTGATGGTGTGGCCAGGGCAGGTAGGCACCGTGACTCTGGGAGAAGAGTTGGAGCTCGAGCTGGAGGCGCAAATCGACAGTGCCGGAGATTTGGTTGAAATGCGAGCGACCCTGTCGGAGATTCAAGAGGAAGAAACCCAGAAGCACCTCTTCAAAACAGGTTTGAGTGTGGAGAGTGGAAAGCCAATTGCAGTTTACGAGACCACGACCGAAGGCGTGAAGAGTAGCTGGGTGCTCACTGCCCGCGTTTTGGATTTTGAGAAGGAAGTGGATCGATTTTTGAAGGCCAGAGAGGAGAAGAAATAGGCCAGATTGATCTCCCTGAGAGGAGGATTTGGCTGTTTTCCGAGGTTTCCCTCACTCGATATTCTGAACCTGCTCGCGGATTTTCTCCAGCTCGGTCTTGGCGTTGACGACGTTCTGGGCGATGCCGGCGTCGTTGCATTTGGAGCCGATGGTATTGAGCTCGCGGTTGAGTTCTTGGCAGAGGAAATCGAGCGAGCGACCGACGGCATCATTACCGGAAAGGTATTCGCGGAAGCGACTGATGTGGGAAGTGAGGCGGGTGGTTTCCTCCGAGATATCGACTCGTTCCGCGAAGAGGGCAATCTCCTTGACGAGGCGTTCATCATTCAGGTCTAGCTCGATGTCCTGATCGCGGAGCCGCTGGTGGAGGAGTTCGCGTTGGCGGGTGGCGACTTGTCCGGTGGCCTGGCCGATGACGGTGGCGTGTTGCTCGATGATTTCGAGACGGGCGAGGAGATCGTCCTTAAGATCGGAGCCTTCGGACTTGCGCATCGCGATGAGTTTTTCAAGCGCGCCGGTGAGGGCGGGCTCGATGGCCGCGCGGGCTTCCTCCGGGTTAAGTCCACCTTCTTCGAAGGAAAAGATGTCCGAGGCGCGAAGGAAGTCAGAGGCGGTGGGTTCCAGAGTGCGGCCGAGTGAGTTCGAAAGTTGCTGGAAGGCGGATTCGAGGGCGAGGGCCTTGGTGAAATTGATCTGGAAGCTTTGTTCGGCAGAGGCAGCGCGTTCCAGCTGGAGGTTCACATTGACTCGGCCACGGGAGACTTTTTCCAGGATGAGCTTACGAAAAGGAGCATCGAGCGCAGTCAGTTCGCGGGGAAGATTAAAGACGATGTCCGCCTGCTTTCGGTTGACGGAAGAGATTTCAACACGGGCGATGAGGGTATCGGTCGCGTGTTCGGCGCGGCCGAATCCGGTCATTGATTGCATGAATTGGAAATAGGGGATGTGGGTGGGCTTGGCGAGGCGGGATCACTGATCCTTGTCACGGTCCTTCTCGCCCTCGGGGAGGTCTTCATCCGGGAGGAGGGGATCGTAGTCGGGATCTTCCTCGTGGGCATTTCGGTGCTCGCCGGGGTAGTTCTGGTAGTCGTCATCTTCGTCCTCGTCGGTATCGACGCCGTCATCGATTCCATCACCGTAGGCGTCATCGACGTCCTCCACCTCGTCATCTCCGCCGGTGAGGAGGTGGTCGTCATTGGCGAATTCGTCGTCCTCAGGGTCGGCGAGGAGGCGCTTCATGCGGGCATCCTCTTCTTCTTTTTCAAGCCGGTCCCTTTTCTTTTCATGGAAGTATGAGAGCCAGATACAGATCTCATAGAGGATGACCATGGGAACGGCGAGGAAAGCGAGGGTCGCCATGTCCGGAGTCGGGGTGATGATGGCGGCGATGACGAAGATGGCGAGAATGGCGTAGGAACGGGTCTCACGCATCATGGTGTGGCTCAGGAGTCCGAGTTTCACAAGGGTCATCACCACGACGGGCAGCTCAAAGGCGAGGCCGAAGATAAGGACAAAGGTAGTGGCGAACTGGATGTAGTATCCGATGCGCCAATCGTTTGAGATGCCCATGCTTTTTCCCCATTCGTAGAAGAAGGTGAGGACATTCGGCAGGACGAAGAAGTAGGCGAAGAGCACGCCGCCTAGGAAGAGGCCAAAACCGATCACGAGGGCGGGCCAGAGGGCTTTTCTTTCCTCTGCTTTGAGACCGGGGAGGATGAATTGCAGGAGGAAATAGAGGAGGAAGGGGAAGGAGACCACGACGCCGGCGAAGAAGGCGAGCTTCATGGTGAGCATGAAGGTCTCCGTGGGCTTCAGCGAGCTCATCAGGCGGAGGTTGCCCTCGGCATTGAGGCTGGCGGAGGGTGAGTTTTCGAGGAGTTTTAGGGCGATATCGCGGATCTCCGATCGCTCATCGGGGAGGGCTTGGATGAAGCTTGTGCGCTCGCTCTCTGGCAGTTTTTCAGCGGAGCGGTAGAGGATGGTGGCCTCGACGAGGCGGCGTTTTTTTTCGTCGCCGATGATTTTCCACCAGGCCTCGGCGGCGGCGGGGTCGAGCTGTTGGAGGGCGGGGACGACGTTGGCGAGTTCCAGAGCACTTTCCCAATCGTCGAGGGTGAGATTCATCTCCTGCGGCAGGGTGGCTTCATGTTTTTCAACCCAGACCTGCTCCACGGGGCGGCGGATGATGGACATGAGGTCGTCCTTGAAAACGAAGCAGGCAAGGGTGGCAATGACGAGGGTCAGTGCCATCCGGGTGATCATGATCCTCAGATCCTCCAGGTGATCGAGAAAGGGCTTTTCCTCATCCGGGTTCGCCTTGTCCCGGAGCTTGAACATTTTGGTGAGAAAAAACATGCGTCGTGGGGCTTTTGAATACGCGGGATTTCCGGAAGGACAATGCAAAACCCTGATTCTGGAAAGCCGCGGGGTGGGGAGTTACGGGAGGCCGGGCGGGGAAACTTTCAAGGACGGGGTTGATGTCCCGGCGAGCATTGTTAAGTTCGCCCTCCAGTGGCAGGACTCACACTCGATTCTCTTAGGAAGGCGGCTCCGGAAGCCGGATTTTTTGCCGACCGCCAATGGCTGTGGTCGCCGGAGCCTTTTCAGCTGACTAAGGGGCAGCGGAAGACGCTGCTGGGGCTGGGCCATCCGCTACATCGGTTTCAGCAGACTTGTGATGAGATTTATCAGGGCAGTGCGAGCGGCAAGCTGCCGGGATGGATTGCCAGGCTCCTGGATGCAGGAAAGCCGGATTGGCTGATTGCGGAACAGCGAAAGGCTTCCCGACGTGGCGTGACTCCGCGAGTCATTCGGCCGGATTTGTTGCTGACGGAAGAGGGATTCGTGGCGTCGGAGCTGGATGGCGTGCCGGGAGGAATCGGGACTCTGGGCTGGCTGAGCCGGACATATGCGGCGGCGGGATTTGAAATTTTAGGTGGTGCGGAGGGGATGATGGAGGGATTCACCTCCCTGTTTCCTGAGGGGGCGGACATTCTGGTCTCGGAGGAGTCCGGAGACTATCGGCCGGAGATGGATTGGCTGGTGAAGCAGCTGAAGGGGGATTTTGCGGTCCATCAGGCGGAGGACTGGCAGCTGGGTGAGCGCGATGCCTATCGTTTCTTCGAACTCTTTGACTGGGAAAATATCTCCTCTGTCCGTGAACTCGCTGAGGCTGGGAAGATGACTCCGCCCTGTAAGCCGCACTTCGAGGAGAAGATGTGGCTTTCACTGTTTTGGAATCCCTCCCTGAGAAAGATCTGGGAGCAGATGCTACGCGGCAGTCACTTCCGCCGGATGCAGGAGGTCATTCCCTATGGATGGGTGGTGGATCCGTCCGAGATTCCGCCGCACGCCGCGCTGCCGAGGCTGGATGTTTCCTCTTGGGATGATGTCGCAGAGTTCAGCCAAAAGGATCGCAGACTGGTCCTCAAGGTCTCCGGCTTCAATGAACTGGCCTGGGGGTCACGCGGCGTGATCATGGGGCATGATGTCTCCGCTGACGAGTGGCGGAGATCGATTGAAACTGCGAAGGAGCAATTCGCAAGCAGCCCATGGGTGGTGCAGGAATTTCAGGAGACGAAGCTGGTGGAGCATCCCTACTTTGATCCTGAGACCGGCGAGAAGAAGCTCATGGTCGGTCGGGCACGGCTATGTCCTTATTACTTCGTGGACGGGGAGGGGAAGACAACCCTCGGCGGCTGTCTGGCGACGATCGTCCCGGCGGATAAGAAGAAAATCCACGGGATGCGGGACGGGGTCCTGGTTCCGTGTGTGTGACATCAGGACGCAAAAAAACCGGGCGATCGGGAAGACGCGTCCGGTTTTGAAAATTGAGGAATGAGGACCTACTTGGACTTCGCCCAGCTGTAGACGTTATCCTTGTCGTTTTTCGCGCTGCCGGATTTTCCGTCTTTGCCCATGTGATAAACGAGGACCCGGGTTTCATAGTGAGTTTCACTACCAACGTTTGAGGGTTCTTCCAGCTCATCATCATAGTCGTAGTTCAGAACCATGCGGTAATAGCGATCACTCTTAACTTTGTTGAGCCACGGGCCAAAGAGTTCGGCGCGGCTGTCATTGCGTTCCAGGCCATTGTGGGCGGAGCTTCCCTTTCCCTTGGCTTTTTGGAAGGCCACAAAGGAGAGTTCTTTGTAGTTTTCTTCGGCAGCACTTTTTAGTCCCAGGAGGACGGCCATCATCTCATTGTCAGTGTTACGCTCGTCGTCAGCTGAGGAGGTTTTACCAAGCGGAAGCTCGGAATATTCGTCAAAGTAAGCGTCGGTGCCTTTTACGAGTTCGCCCATAGCGACACCGGCTGCGGTCTTCTTTGCTGCCTGGCGCGCCGAGTTAAATCCGGCGAATCCGAGACCCGCCAAAACGGCGATGATGACAATGACGACAAGGAGTTCAATAAGTGTGAAGCCGCGTTTTTTGGACAGGGACGGTGCTGTGATGGTCATGGTTTTAATGAGCTTTGTGTGTTTGTGCGATCACGGTGGCAGAACCCGGACGATCCTCTCACCTCAAGGAGGCTACGGCCCCCAAGATCTACGTTGTATTGATAAGCTCGCACCCAATCCGCCGGAGATCCAGCAGAAATCTCGCAGGTCTTGAGAGGACTGAATCCGTGATTGTGGCCGATGCGAACTGTGACAAGATCTCCACATATGGCGAAAGCAGCGGAAATGAAGGAGTGGATACTCGATCTCCTCAAAAAAGAGGGGGGACGCCCCCTCAATAAGAGCGAACTCTCACGGGCCCTGGAGCTCGGTGGGAGCGAGCGCAAGGAACTCCGCATCGCTCTCGCCGAGATGGCGAACGCGGGACAGATCGAAATCGGGAAAAAAGGCCGATACGAGGTCGCGGGGAGCAATTCCAAAAAGAAGCCCGCTGACCGTCGCAATGCCGGTGGCAATCGGTCCTCGAAAAACACCCCGATCAGCTTGGTCGGAAAAATCAGGCTCACTCCCGGCGGCCACGGATGGTTCATGCCGGATAAGACGGATGAAGCGAACCTGGCGACAGGCATCGATCTCGTCGATCCCGGTCGCTACTACGTCTCGCCTCGCGCGATGGATACCGCTCTGGACGGTGACATTGTCCGCTGCAAACTGGTGGAAAATGACTCTCGTTCGAAGGAGCACAATGATCTCCGTGCCCGCGTGCTGGAAGTGCTGGATCGACGGTCCGGAAAGGTGACCGGCCTCTTCATGCAAAAGGGGAAGCGGCCCTCCGTCCGCACAAATGACGAGCGCCTGCCTTCTGCGATCCAGATCAGTGAGACGAAGGACGCCAAACCCGGCCAGCTCGTCGCGGTGCAGATCACCGAGTGGGAAAAGGCCAAGGACATTCCGAAGGGCAAGGTCGTGGAAGTGCTCGGTTGGCCCGGCGATCCCGGCGTGGATGTGGAAGCCATCGTGCATCAGCATGGTATCAATGCGACCTTCCCCGAGGAAGTGGTTGCAGCGGCTCAGGCGATACCGAAGGAAATTCCCGCCGATGAAATCGCCCGTCGCGAAGATTGGCGAAAGCGCAATGTTTTGACCATCGACCCGAAGACCGCGAAGGACTTCGATGATGCCATCCTTGTCGAAAAGACCGCCAAAGGCTGGCAGCTTGCCGTGCACATCGCGGATGTCTCGCACTATGTGAAGCCGGACAGCGTGCTCGATCTGGAAGCACGGGAGCGGGGGAATTCCACCTATCTCGTGGACCGTGTGATTCCCATGCTGCCGGAGGAATTGTGCAATGGCATCTGTTCGCTCGTCCCACAGGAAGACCGCCTTACCAAGTGTGCCGTGATGGACTTCGATGAGACCGGCAAGATGATTGGCAGTTATTTTTGCGACGCCGTGATCTGCACTCCGCGCAAGTATGCCTATTAAGAGGCGCAAGAAATTCTCGAAAGCCCCAGCAAGGGCGGGAAGCTCGGTGAGGTCATCCGCGAAGCGTGGAAGCTTGCCTCGCTTCTCCGGAAACGCCGCTTTAAAAATGGCGGGCTCGATCTGGACATGCCCGAGGTGAGCATTGTCCTGAATGAGAAGGGCACGCCCACCGGATATACCCGTGAGGAGTACAATGAGAGCCACCAACTGATCGAGGAATTCATG
>CALBVA010000273.1 GCA_937969125.1 uncultured Verrucomicrobiales bacterium
AGTCGCTGTCAAAGTCGCCGAAATCTCCGCTCAAAACAGTCCGCAGCACTTTCTCCTGCTTCTCTCTGCTCCAGCACTCCAGGAAGAACGCACCCTCAAGTTTTTGAGCCATTTCAAAGGCTTCCTCATTCGTCACAGTGATCGTTTCATCGATGATCTCAGTATTAAGATTTCCGGGAATGAAGCCGGCTCCGATGCCTTGGATCTTGTGAGGTCCGGGCTTGCCGCCGCCGATGACAGGGCTGTTTTCGGGCTCGACGGCGATGACCTTGAAATCGGGATTGCGGGATTTAATGACCTCCCCCACCCCGGTGATGGTGCCGCCGGTGCCGACTCCGGCAACGATGGCATCGATCTTTCCGTCGGTATCACGCCAGATTTCCTCGGCGGTGGTTTCGCGGTGGACTTGTGGGTTGGCGGGATTGTCAAACTGGCTGGGGCCGAAGGCGCTCTCATCCTCGGCGAGGATCTGTTTGGCCTTGGCAATCGCTCCGCCCATCCCCTTCGGTCCGGGAGTGAGAACGATGTTCGCGCCGAGGCTTTTCAGAAGGATGCGACGTTCGATCGACATGGTCTCGGGCATGGTGAGGACACACTTGTATCCTTTCGCACGCGCGACGAAGGCGAGGGCGATGCCGGTATTTCCGGAAGTCGCTTCCACGATGGTACCACCAGGCTTCAGGCGGCCGTCTTTCTCGGCAGCTTCGATCATGGACTTGCCAATGCGGTCCTTTACGCTGAAAAGCGGATTGAAGAACTCGGCCTTCACGAAGACCTCACAATCGAGTTCTTCAGTGACAGTGTTCAATTTGATGAGGGGAGTATTGCCGACGGTGTCGACGATGTTACTAGCGATGCTCATTTCTATAAGTGGCGTTACAGGTTTTTAGATTTGATAGTCATTTTGGCCGGAGTTTTCATGGAGTCCACACTCATATTTCTGGCCATCGAAGCGGGTCTCTTCAGCACTTTCGCCTTCGAGAGGTTTCCGGGTGGAGTGCCAATCACCCATGGTGACGTAGCCTTCGGCCTCAAGCGGATGACGCGGGAGATCGTGCTCGTGAAAATACGAGGAAACCTGCGCATCAGCCCAGTCGAGAATGGGGTAAACCTTGGTGGTGGATTGCTGCTGTTCGGCAAAGGGACGGTCGATACGAGTGGAGGACTGGCTGCGACGCAGGCCGCTAAGCCAGACGTCACCACCGACCTCGCTGAGGGCTCGGTTCATCGGTTCAACCTTATTGAGAAGACCGTATTTCTTGCTCCCTTCTTCGCCCTGCTCCCAGAGTTTCCCAAAGAGAGCCTCTTGGCGCGCAGCGGAGATGGCAGGATTGAAGACCCGGATGTCCAAGCCCCAGTCGTCAATGAAGCCTTGGGAGAATTGATAGGTCTCAGGAAAACAATATCCGGTGTCCACGAAGATCACGGGAATTTCCGGAGCATGCTCCTTAATGAGGTGCAACATGACCGAAGCCTGTAAGCCGAAGCTGGTGCTGGCGACGAGTCGGTCTCCGTAAATCTCACGGAGCTGAAGAAGACGATCAGTGGCCCTGAGTGGCTCAAGAAGCCGCGAAAGCTCTTCCGCAGTCGGCTCCGCCTTCAAGCCGACCCGCTGGCTGGATGAGGATGGGCTCATGCGGTTTCGTGTTCCTTGTGGACTTCGCTGCCGTGGGTCACCTCGTGGATGATTCCGGCGCGGATAACGAAGTCACCGAATTTCTCTCCTTCATTTCGCTCCTCGGCATACTGCTTCAGGACAGGGCGGAGGGTCTCGGCGATCTCGTTTCCGAGTACGCTACGCTTCCAGATGCCGCCGATGCGGTCACCAATGAAGCCGCCACCGAGATGGATGTTATACTTGTTCGGAGCGCGGCCCACGAAAGCGATCTCCGCGATGTAGGGACGGGCGCAGCCATTCGGACAACCGGTCATGCGAATGGTGATCGCATCCTGTGTGAGGCCGGTTTCATCAAGAACTTCCTCGATCTCATCCATGAGCGTCGGGAGGTAGCGCTCGCTCTCCGCAAGGGAGAGTCCGCAAGTCGGCAGAGCCACGCAGGCCATGGAATTCAGGCGAGCGGCGGAGCGGTTTTGCTTCGCGCTGATGCCATACTGATCCATCAGAGCATCAATGGCGGCCTTGTCCTCCGGAGCGACCCCGGCGATGATGATATTCTGGTTTGAGCTAAGGCGCATGTCGCCATTGTGGATCTTGGCAATCTCACGAAGGCCGGTGCGGAGCTGGTAGGTATCAGTATCGAGGACGCGACCATTCTCAATGTAAACGGTGAGCTGACTCTTGCCGTCTTCAGTTTCGGTCCAGCCATAGGTGTCGCCATTCGAATCGAAGGCGAATTCGCGGGCGGGCTCGATTTCATAGCCGAGCCGGCTTTCAATCTCACCTTTGAACCACTCGATGCCGCGGTCATCGATAGTGTATTTCATGCGGGCGTGCTTACGCTCGGTGCGGTCACCGAAGTCTCGCTGGATCTTCACCACCTCCTCGGCGACCTCGACAGCCTTCTCCGGAGTGATAAAGCCTAAGACATCGGCGATGCGTGGGAAGGTCTTCTCCTGGCCGTGATGCATTCCCATGCCGCCGCCGACGGTGACATTGAATCCGACCAATTTCCCCTCTTCCTCGATGGCGATGAAGCCGAGGCACTGGGAATAGATGTCGATGTCATTGGAAGGCGGGATTGCCATGCCGATCTTAAACTTACGCGGGAGGTAGGTCTTCCCATAGATGGGTTCCTCCTCCGGTTCGCTGCTGTCGAGCTTCTCGCCATCCAGCCAGATCTCGTGATACGCGCCGGTGGCGGGCGTAAGATGCTCACTGATGTCCTGCGCTACTTTAAGAGTCTCAGCATGAGTGGAAGACAGCGCGGGGTTGGGATTGCACATGACATTCCGGTTCACATCGCCGCAGGCAGCGATGGTGTCCATGGCGGTGTCATTGATCTCCTTAATGGTCTGCTTAAGATCTTTTTTAATGATGCCGTGCAGCTGGTAGGCCTGACGGGTGGTGAGCTTGAAGTTCTCATTTCCGTAGTCACTAGCCATGCGGTCCATCTCGAGCCACTGCCCGGTGGTGGACACGCCGCCCGGGACGCGAACGCGGATCATGAAGGAAAAGGCCTTTTCCAATTTCGCCCGCTTCCGCTCGATGCGCACGTCACGGTCATCTTGCTGGTAGGTGCCGTGGAACTTGAGGAGCTGCTCGTCATCCTTCGCGACGGCGCCGGTGGACTCATCCGCCAGGCTTTCCACGATGGTGCCGCGGAGGTAGTTGCTGTCGGTTTTGATGTATTCGTTCTTGGATAACTTAACGTCGGACATGATGGGATTCGGTGACAGATTGGGTGACTCGCTGGGCGGTTCGATTCTCGAAAGGTGAGTAAGTTGATAATCTTTATCAAGATTCTCGTCGCCGGAACTTCACCCGAACCGTTAAGGGATGCAAATAAAAAAAGCCATTGAGTTGTGTGGTTGACCCGTTGACGAATGAGGAATCGGGCAGTTGACTCCTGCACCGATGATTCGCCGCCTGCTGACCGCCCTCTTAATTTTCCCCGTGTTTTTGTTCACAGCCTGCGTGGAAGGCGAGGAAGAGGTTTGGATTCATGCCGATGGATCAGGGAAATTCACGGCGCACTATTCCTTCCCGAAATCGGCACTGCACATGCTCGGAAATTTGGATGACTTCGTGGAAGCAATCGAGCTGATCGACAAAAAAGAGCCAGGCCTGAAAGTGACGCGGGTGGAGCATGAATTCATCGATGGGAAACCGCATTTCTACCTGGAGGCGAGCTTTGACGATGCCCGAGATCTCTTAAATGTGGCGGAACGGAGCGAGACTGTCCTCACCGACACCACGGGCGCGGACTCGACGCAGATTGGAGCGATTGCGGGGGATATTCTCTTTAAGATGGATGGCCTCACCCCGACCTTCAGCCGCTCAATTAACATCGGCGAACTCGCACCAACGGTGGTGGCCTTCCTCGGGAGTTCACGGTTCAATTACACCTTTCATCTGCCGGCGGCGGTGAAGGAAACGAACGCTCACGAAACCCTTAACGGCGGGAAAACGGTGAAGTGGAGCTTTCTCCTCCGCGAGCACGCCTCCGACCCGATGGTAATGGACTTCCGAATGAGCCTTCCGATCCCCTGGTGGGCGTGGGTAATCATTGGAGTCCTCGCCCTGCTCATACTGCTGGTGATGGTTAAAATCGCGCGCCGGATCTTCAGCTAATGACGAGTCGGAGGCCCAGGAGGACGGCAAAGCCGATGATCATCCACTCAAAGACGCGCTGAGAAATCAACTTTAGGAGGTATTTTCCACAGAACACTCCCAGGAGAATGACGGGGACGAGCTTGAGATTTAGGAGGAGGCTTTCAGAAGTGGTGAAACTGAGCCCGCCCATGAAGGGGAGTTTGATCAGATTAATGAGGAGGAAGAAGCGGGCTCCAATGCCAATGAGCTCCATCTTCGGTAGTCGCTGGGCGAGGAAATAGAGTTGGAAGACAGGGCCGGCGGCATTAGCCACAGTGGTCGCGATGCCCGCAAAGCTCCCGGCGGCGATGCCGAAGCCTTTCGAGTGGGCGAGTTGATCAAAGGTACCCGCTGAATACTTACGGATCAATTGCAGGGACGCCATTAGCAGGATGATCCAGCCGATCATCGGCTTGGCCCACTCCTTCGGTAGCCAGTAGAGGATGAGAAAGCCAGCGACCATCCCGACAAGCGCAGGCGGGAGCAGCCGCCAGACCGGAGCCCACGAGGCATGTTTCCGGAACATGGGATACACACTGAGATCCGCTACGACCAACATGGGCAGAAGCACCCCGACGGAGGCCTTGCCAAACAGCTCGGCCATGATGAAGACGGCAATGAGCCCCAGCCCGGAAAAACCCGACTTCCCCAGCCCCACACAAAGTGCCGCAAGCGAGACAAGAAGCCAACCGGTGGTGGTATCGATCACGCGGAGGTTCTTTTCCAGATCGCGAGCCGACTCAAGAAGTGGTTTCCAGATCCCGGCGGAATCAAGTTGGCCAAGGACCTCCGCTTTTCATATGTCGAGCGTTACCGTGAAGTTCGCCACCCGACTCCCGCTTCTCCTCGTTGCCGTGCTTCTCTGCCAATGCGGGACTCCTTCCCCACCGCGATGTCGCTTCGTTCCCTTCGAGTCACGCATTGCGGCACCGACCCTAATGAAGGAGGCCCGGCAAGCTTGGCAGGTGCTTGAGCGGAGACACTCGCCCACCGCACTCGCGCAATATAATGACGCGGTGGCGAAGTTATTCGATCAGCTCCATTGTGGAGGCACCGATTGGAACAGGAAAGCCCAGAAGATGGGTGCCGTCATTGATCGCTCTCGCACTCTTGGCACCGGTTTGGTACTGGAGGATCTGGAAGCGATCATTCCCGCCCGCCGGGTCTCATTGAAAAACATCGGAGAACGCCACCTCGATCCCGGCCTCGGCGTGCCAGTGGTGGGCTGGAAGTCCGCTAAACAACTGAAAGAGCGACGCTTTGACTTCGCCCCACCCTCCGGCCTGCCGCTAAACCTCACCGCGATTCTTGACTTTTCCAAGCCGGTCCCAGCCTGGCGCTTCGTCTATGGAGGCCGACTTCCGGAAGTGAAAATCGGTCGACGGAAGGAAGCGGTCGCGGTCGATTGGTCAGCCCCCTCCGCTCTGTATTGGCGAATGAGCGACCTGGATGATCTCGATCTATTGAAGGTCTTCCTCCCTACCCGCTTTACGGATCACGCCGGCCTCTTTTTTGCGACACCCTACTCGGAGAAAAAAATCCCGGTGGTCTTCGTACACGGCCTCAACTCCAGCCCGGGCACCTACAAAACCCTCTACAACCAACTCATCGGGCAGAAGTGGTTCCGCGACCGATACCAAGTTCTCTTCTTCAGCTATCCTACCGGAATTGCCTGGCCCTATAACGCGGCGGAATTCCGTCGTCAGCTCAGGCGGGCTCGCGAATTCGCGGCGCAAAAAGGCTCATTGACCAATTGGAACCGCATGGTGCTCATCGGCCACTCCATGGGCGGAGTGATCTCGCGAGCCTCGCTGGTCGAGCCGGGCGAACGATTCTACCGGGCCTCCTACAGCAAACCGATCGAAAAGCTTGGTGTGTCCAAATCCACCCGCCAGGCGATCCGCTCGGTAAGACTCTATAAACCACTGGCCTCGCCACAACGGGCGGTCTTTATGGCAGCCCCACATCGTGGATCCCCCCTTGCCGATCGCCCGATTTTCATGTGGATGCGTTCTCTGGTAAGACTCCCAAAAACCCTCACCATCGACCTCGCCACTGCCACTCTCTCCGAGATTAGCACGGCGATCCAGAACGGCGGACCGAAGCGCCCTCCGCTCACTTCGCTCGGCACCCTCTCTTCCAGCTATCAGCCTTACCTGGCTCTCAATTCCTCCCCTTTCCGGCGTGGGTTGAAGTATCATTCCATCATTGGAGATCGAGGGCGCGGCGATGGAAAGCTGAGCTCGGACGGGGTGGTCCCCTACTGGTCCGCCCATCTCAAGGGTGCGGTGAGCGAGAAGATCGTCCCGGCTCATCACGGCCTCACCCGCACACCCGAAACCTGTCAGGAGGTTCTGCGGATCCTGAAGCTGCACCTCAGAGATTAGGCGGACTTGCGGGAAGTGACTGCGGAGACTACAGATGCCCCCGTGAGCGCACTGGATCCCTACGAACTGAAAAAGCAATTTCCCATCCTGCAACAGCAGGTCCACGGGAAACCGTTGGTGTATCTGGACAATGCCGCCACCTCCCAAAAGCCGCTCTGTGTGCTCGATTCCTCGCGCCACTATTACGAAAAACTGAATTCCAACATCCACCGCGGCGTCCATCACCTTGCGCAGGCTGCCACCGCTGCCCACGAGGCCGCTCGAACCACTGTTGCGAAGCATCTCAATGCCGCCCGCGATGAGGAAATCATCTTCACCTCCGGCACCACAGACTCGGTCAATCTCGTTGCCGGCGTGCTTGTGAAATCGGGCCGGATTGGCCCAGAGGATGAGATCATTGTCTCCGGACTGGAACACCATTCGAACACCGTGCCGTGGCAAATGCTCTGTGAACAAGTGGGAGCAACTCTGAGAGTCATCCCGGTTCTTGATGACGGCACTCTGGATCTGGAGACTTACCAATCCCTCCTCTCAGAACGCACGAAACTCGTGGCGGTGAACCACATTTCCAATGCTTTCGGCACTGTGAATAACGTTATTCACATTTGCCGGGAGGCCAAAAATCACGGAGCATTGACCTTCATCGACGGAGCGCAATCAGCCCCACACTTACCCATTGATCTCCAGTTGATTAATTGTGATTTTTATGCCTTTTCCGGACACAAGGTTTATGGCCCTACTGGCATCGGAATCCTCTACGGAAGGCACAAGTTACTCACAGAGTTACCCCCATGGAAGGGCGGCGGTGAGATGATCAAGGAAGTGACCTTTGAGAAAACCACTTACAATGATCCCCCCTTTAAGTTCGAAGCCGGCACCCCAAATATCGAGGGCGGTATCGCTCTGGCAGCCGCCATCGACTTTGTGAATAACTTGGGAGTAGAAAATATCCATGCTCATGAGGATCTCCTCATCCGGAAGTGTGCGGCCGTCCTCGAGGATCTGGACGGCATTACCATCTACGGCCCTGAGGACCGCGCCGGAGCACTCTCCTTCACCTTTGAGGGAATCCATCACTACGATCTTGGCACTCTCTTGGACCAGATGGGATTTGCGCTGCGAACGGGCCATCATTGCTGCCAGCCGCTGATGAAACGCTTCGGCATCACCGGCACCCTGCGGGCCTCATTTGCGGCTTATAATACCGAGGAAGAAGTTGATCAACTGGGCATCGCCTTGAAGAAGGCACTCATGATGCTCCGCTAGCAGTCAGATGTAGAACATCGGCTCGGCACTGGAGACCATCGCCTCCAGTGTCCGGCTGCCCAGAATTCTGCGGGTGCTCTCAATGACCTCCTCCCAGACCTTACAAACCATAGTTCCGGACTCGCCATCCACTCCGCCCTGCACACCGAGGGCATCTGGTTCCAAAGCCTCCACGATGGTCAGCAGAGTGACCTCGGCCGGGGGCAGAGCTAACTTCCATCCGCCGGTCTTTCCACGCCGACTGGTGACCAATCCGCCTCGCTTCAGCTCGTGAAGGATCTGCGCCAAAAAACTGGGTGGTATCGCTTCACTTTCCGCAATATCGTCCGCCCTGACGACCTGACCATCGTATTTTCGAGCCAAATACACCATGGCCCGACTTGCGTAATCCAATTTCTGAGAAACTCTCACCGATGAAAGGAGACCATAGCACCGTGACCATGACCAGCACCGAGAACAGCGACCCTATCACCGCTCTCCTCTGCTCCGAAGGGCGTCCGGAT
>CALBVA010000274.1 GCA_937969125.1 uncultured Verrucomicrobiales bacterium
ACAGCGATATCACCGTCTCCGGTCCGCTGATCGGGCCCGGCGAGACATCCGCGCTAAAATTGGGATTCGAGGTGGAACTGAAGGAAGAAGCACTTCTGGATCTCCCGAAATTTCTCAAGACAAAATACTCCGGCCACATCCGTCTGGAGCCTCCCTTCTCAAAACCGGTTCTCATTCCCCTTTTCGGTGATTGATCGTGCCGGACACGCTGCTCCGTTCGTTTCAGTCAGCGGATGACGGAAGAATGGGGGTGCATTTGTGATGCATTGGAAGGGGTTTGAAAAAAAAGGGTAAATCGATTCTGTTTTCCCTTTTATCCGATGAAATTGAATTTTAGCGTCCCGACATGTCCACTGGTATCAGCGTGATTTGCGAGCCCGAGATCGAAGATCTCGAGGGTTATTATGAGGAACTTGCCACCGAGTATGAGGTGGTGGCAGGATTGCTTAAGAAGGAGGGTGTGGATATTCTTCCCTACCTCTTCTGCCCGGACAGCGATCTCTCCGATGAAGAAGCCGAGGCCGCCGGATACACGAAGGAGGACAAAGCGAAGATGAAGGTCATCATCGCCGATGACTTCCACGATGCGGATGAGGTCTATGATGACATCAACTCAGCCGCAGATCTGGTCCGCGGAATGGATGACGATCTCTTCGAGAACAAAAAGGGCCTCCTTGATGATCTTGAAGGACTGGCGGAGACGCTGGAGACCCCGGTCGAGGAAAAGGTGCAGGTACAGCTGCTACGCGGATAGATTTTCGCTGGATCCGGACTCAGTATCCGACTTTTCAAGCTACCCCCGGATCCTCTTGATTCGGGGGTTTTTTGTCGCTCAAACCGAAGGAAAGCGCCGTTTCTCCGAATTTTTGCACTCTCTTTTCAGCATTGCCTCGAAGCCTCCCTCCCTCCAGTCTCCTTCGGCACACCACCGAATCCCCGTGAGAAAATTATTCCTCATCACCATCCCGGGTCTCTTGCTCACTTCCTGCGCTCTTGAGAGTGAAAAGAAGAAGCAAGAAAAACCCACATCCGCCCCGGTCACTAAAACAGTGCCTGAGACTCCCACTGTCAACGCACCTATCGAAGCCCCCACACCTCCCGTAAAGAAGGCGAACACAGGACTCGAAATGTTGGACCCGGTCACAGCCAATGAACTCCTGACTGATAAGAATAAGCGCACCGTCACTGCGAGCGAGCTGGCCGAGCAAAAGAAGCCTGAAATCGAAGGAGACGGGGTCATTAACATCGATCCCCCGAAACTCCCTGAGGTGAAATTGCCCGACGAAGGCTAGAGCTTCGAAAATTCACTTTCCAATTGGGCCCATCCTCCCAATTGTCCCGCCGCACATGGCTCAACAACGCCCCAAAAAATTCAAGGCCGAGCCATACGAATGGCATCAGGAAGTCGAACTGGAGATCGTCGCCCTTTCCAATTTGGGGGCCGGCATTGCCAAGCCCAATGACTGGGTCGTCTTCGTCCCCTTCGCGCTTCCTGGCGAAAAAATCCGCGCACGGGTTTGGCGGAATGAGGGGAATTGCTCCCACGCCGATCTGCTAGAAGTCCTGGTCCCCTCACCTGACCGCATCGAGCCGCACTGCCCGCACTTCGGCACCTGTGGCGGCTGCCAATACCAACATCTCCCCTACGAGAAACAGCTCGAGTGGAAGACCCGCCAGGTCCGCGAACTCCTGGAGCACATGGTAGGCGTGGAGGCAGAGGTGCAGCCGACCATCGCCTCGCCAAAGCAGTGGAACTACCGCTCAAAGATCACCCCGCACTTCCAGCGCCCGACGCCCGGCGAGGACTTCCCCATCGGTTTCCTGGAGTTTAACCGCCGCACCCGCCTGGTGGATGTTTACCACTGCCCGATCGCGATGGATGAGATCAATGAGGCCCTGCAGCCCATCCGGGACGAAACCCGGCGTAATGCCGCCACCTTTAAAAAAGGAGCTACCCTTCTCCTTCGCGCGACCGAGGGGCGGGTGGAGACAGACCATCGGGCGCCAGTGGCTGAGGCCGTCGGCGATTTGAAGTTCAACTTTCTCGCCGGTGATTTCTTCCAGAATAACCCCTTCATTCTGGAGTCCTTCACCGGCCATGCCGCAGAGCAGGCTTCCGGTCCGGGGCAAAAATACCTTCTTGATGCTTACTGCGGATCGGGACTCTTCGGGCTCACCCTGGCGAAAAACTTCGAGCAAGTGGTAGGAATCGAGCTCTCGGAAACCTCCGCCGACTGGGCGCGCCGAAACGCGCTTACCAATGGGATTGAGAATGCGACCTTCATCGCGGCTTCGGCGGAAAACCTCTTCGCTGACATCACCTTTAACCCCGGCGAGACCTCGGTCCTCATTGACCCACCGCGTAAGGGGTGCAGCAATGACTTCCTGAACCAACTCTTCGCCTTCGGCCCGAGCCGGGTGGTCTATGTCTCCTGCAATCCAGCAACCCAGATGCGGGATCTCAAGGAGTTCCTCAATGCCGGCTATCAGATCGAATGCATCCAGCCCTTTGACTTATTCCCGCAAACGAGGCATCTCGAATGCGTCATCACGCTCAGCCGTTAAATCGATCCCTCGATCCCGCTGGATTCATAAAACTTACACCGTCAACAATCCGTGACTGTTCAGT
>CALBVA010000275.1 GCA_937969125.1 uncultured Verrucomicrobiales bacterium
CTGGCAGGTCCACTAATGATCCCGCATGGCCATAATAGGCATCCTTCTCCAGTAGATAAAGCTTCGAGGTTCCCTGAAACTCACCCTGATTCTCGGTGTAATAAAGCCGCCCATCCGGTCCCGTTCCAAAGCCTGCCGGACTCCGTAGGCCGTGCGCGAAGACCGAGGTCTCACCCTTCGGCGTCACGCGGAGCGCGGTCCCACGACGCCCTCCCTGTGTGCCCATCCACTTTCCTCCAGCCTTATAAATATGGGCATTCCGGTGCTCTGCGAGATTCAGACCAATGTAATAACTCCCGTCCGCTCCCTTCGCCGGACCATGGAGATACTCGTGGTAGTTCTCCGTGAAGAGGAAATCGTCCGAAAGCGTCACGTAGTAATCATAGAAGCCATCGCCAGTCGTATCTACCAAGCGCGTTAGCTCCGGCTTCTGACCCACGATGAGATCGTCTCCCTCAATGATCACCCCCAGCGCATCAAGCAGACCTTCCGCGATCATCGTCCATGTACCTTCACGATGCCTCCAGACACCGGCTGTCCGCGTCGTCACTACAATCGATCCATCATCATCCAGAGCTATGCCCATCGGCTCGAAGAGCTGGGGGCGTCCCTGCGGATCGCTTGGTGCCGGGATCCGCTCCGCCGAGTATCCAGGCAAAAGGAACATCTTCTTCTTCATCTTCGCCGGCTTCACCCCCTGAGTAAGGAGTGATGTTCCGTCTTTTGCTCGCCAGACTTTTTCCGGCTTACTGATCGTCGAAGTCATCCCGCCGCTTTGACCACCCTCGACACTCATCACCACCATCCCGTTCTTGAAGCTCTGTCGCTCCGATCCGGCATTCTGCAGATCAAGCCTGACCTTTCCATCCTCCGCCAATCCCAACTTCAGCGAGATTCGGCTCTTCCCGACTCGATAGAAAAACGTCGGATGTCCATCCACCTCCTCCGGATAGCTATAGCCAATAAAACGTGCGCCACTCTGGGCCAGTTGATTCTCGAAATCGACCTCACTCTTGAGATTCTCTCCAATCGTCTCCCCATCATAAACCTTCGGTGACTTGAACGAATGATCCACCGTCTTCCCTTTCACTACCGGTGAGAATGCCAACTCATTCTCCATCACCTGTGCCTCGTGTCCCAGGACCGTCAATTTCCCCCCGCGTCCATGCATCTCGCCCTTGCTGTTCAGAAAGCCGCCCCACCAGATCTTCGAGATTGAGAGCGTGCGTGGGTCGAAGGCATAATTTAGCCCCGATGGCGTTCCTACGTAAATTGCCCTTGCAGAGCTTCCCTCCATCCGCGCCCGGAAAATCCGCGTCCGGTCCGTCACGAGAATCTCGGCCGGATTGCTGTTCGGACCGGAATGCTCTTTCGATTTATCCAGCTTCTCGATTTTCTTCGCCGGCCCGCGTTGACCTTCTTCATTGAGAGTCTGGAGATAATAAAAAATGGCCCTCGTTTTCTGGCTCGGGAGAATCTCCAACGGGTAGGGGGGCATGACCGGCAGGTAGGGTTGGCCCTTCGTCGTCCCGCTCTCCGCGATCGCCAACTCCTCGTGTGGATTTCGCAATGAGGCCTCCAGATATTTCAAATCCGCCTTCACCTGATGCCGGTGCGTTTCACCACCACCACCCGTCACGATCTCGCGTGTCCGAGCCTCCTTCTGAAAAAGGCCCCAGAGATTCGGCCCGGTCTTCACTGCAGTATCGTCCTTTTCCTCCGAATGACATTCCGCGCAACCCAGCGCGTGAAAGGTCTTTTTACCATGATCGATGAGATTGATCTTCTGGGCGCAGACCGAGGAGGTGAGAGTGAGGGCAATGAAGCCGTGCTTGAGCATGACGTAAGCTGGGAAAGACCACGCGAACCGTCCAGTCGGGAATTTTTTTAGAGTGGCGAATCTGAACCTCTGTGCTCATTTTCCAATGCCTCCCGGCTTCCTGCATCGTGAATATCTCCGTCCTCCTGCGCTCTCTCGGGACCATGGTTCTCCTCCTTGGGATTGCGATGGGTGTCTCCGTCACGCTCGCCGCCGCCGTCACGCTCTTCGCCGCCGTTCCCGCGAGCACCGCCCATGAGGCCGGCTTAAACCTCGGCGGCTGGACGCTTTCACTTTCCATCGCCCTTATTCTAGGCTCCACCTTTTGGCTCACCGGGAACTTCATCGCGAAGCGGCGTGGCAAGCCGGGAGCCATGCGCCGCCGCGAAGCAATGGCTCTCGTCGGCGCTGGATGGTTCGTATGCAGCATCGTCACCGCGCTTCCCTATGTTTTTTGCGAACCGCACGTCAGTTTTGTCGATGCACTCTTCGAATCCGTCTCCGGCCTCACCACCACCGGGTCATCCATTTTTGTCGATCTTGAATCCCTGCCAAAGAGCATTCTGATGTGGCGGGCTGTCACGCAATGGGTCGGCGGCATGGGTATCCTCGCCATGTTTGTCGTCGTTCTCTCCGGCATGACCTCCAGCAGTAAGACTCTTATTGGAGCAGAGTCTTCCCTGGCTAATTCAGACATCGCCAGTCTTCGCGAAACCATGCGAAAAATCTGGGCCATTTATGGAATCTTTACTCTCATCTGTTTCCTGGGCCTCTGGGCC
>CALBVA010000276.1 GCA_937969125.1 uncultured Verrucomicrobiales bacterium
ATTTGGGGCGGTCTGACTTTTGCAGAGATTGGGAAATTACTCTCCCTTTCCAATAATACGGCAGCCTCCCGCTATCGCTACGCCCTCGAACAGCTTCAGAAAAAACTCAAACATCTTAATCAGAAAAACCATGGATGATTCCCTTAAAGATCTCGAATCCCGCCTGGAAGGTCTCATTCCCCAAGGTCTCAGTGATCCGGGGCGTGACCGGTGTCATGAGCTGATCGATGAACTCGCCGCCGGTCAGCTTTCTGGAGCTTCTTCAATCTCTCCCATTGGGATGTCTTGGAAAGGCACGGCCGCAGCTGCCGCTGTGGCCCTCGGCCTGGGATTAGGAGGTGGTCTTTGGCTCGGTGCCGGGGATCCTGCTCCAGCAGTCGGTCAAAGTGTCCCCACTTCCGGCTCTCTCGTCACAGCTTACGAATTGATCGATCGCGAATCGTGGTCGGTCCCCGCAGATCCGGTCGGTGTTTACGTGGCCAGTAATGATGGTGTCCGCGAAATCTTTGAGCAGGTGGATGTGACGAAGGAGGTTGTCCGTCATCAGGAGAGTGGTCACGTGGTGACGATAGAAACAACTGATTACCACACCGTGGATATCGAGAAAAATGAGTTCTAGGCTCCCACCCATCCTTTAATGAAAGTTCTCGCTCCAATTCTTTTCCTGATCCTCGGGGCTAGTCTTCTCCCTGCCTCGGAGATGCCTTGGATTGGCGTGTTTTTTAAACGAGCGGAGGATGGTGAGAGAAAAGGAACTCCATTGCCAAAAGGAGTGGGCTTCAGAGTGGCTGAGGTCGTCCCCGATAGTCCACTTGCCAGCGTCGATGGGCGGGCAGGGGACCTTTGGTGGAAGTTCGATGGCCAAATTCTCATCAATAAAAGCCAGATGGTGGTCCTTCTTCGTTCAAAGAAAGCCGGCTCCCAATCACGCATTGATTTCTATCGGGATGGCAAGTTGAAGTCTCTCATGGTGACTCTGGGGACACGCCCTGAAAAGATTCAAAGAAAGCCTGACGATTCCAAATTAATCGCGGCGAAAAGAGATGGTTCGACTGTCTCCCGCCGATTCACCAAGCGTGAAAAGGTCGCGCGGGTTTCCGTCGCAGGTCTTGATTACGCTCTGCATGAAAGCACGGAAGGGCGTCACTTTAAAGTGAGCAAGGGCGAGGAGCTTCTCTTCGATAGGCCGTTGGAGAAGGGGAACTTTACCAAAGATGTCCCCGGCCAGTATCTCGATAGCTTGCACATCCTCCATCTCACTCTAGTGGGAATGAAGAGTGGGCCAGAAAGCGATACCCGGAAAGATCAGGAGGATTAATTAGAAATCCCTGAAGTCAGCCTTGATCTGAGCAAAAGAATTTCAGCTAGCACTGAAGAAAGCTTAGGTTGAGGGGGATATTGAGTGGATTTTGGTCACGAGCGGGGCTCATTTTCCACCCTACTGCACACTCACTTTGTGATACTGCTTTCAGGGATCTCCGTGAGCTTTTGCGGAGGTCTCAGCGGTGACTGCTGACTTGAGAGGAGCCCGTTCTGCGGGCTTTAGTCTCCGCTTTTACTTTTGCCAATTCCACCGCCTCCCGTTATCCCGCTGGTCATGAAAATTTGCGTCGTTGGAAAAGGTGGTCGTGAACATGCCCTCATCAAGGCTCTCGGTGAATCTCCCTCGGCTCCCGAGGTCTTTTGCTTCCCCGGAAGTGAGGCCATCCATGAGCTGGAAGGCGCGGGACGGGTGGATGCCACGGATCTGGATTCCTTGATCGAGTGGATGACTGCAAATGCTATCGATCTCTGTGTCGCGGGTGAAGAGAGCTATCTCGTCACCGGCGAGGGGCTTGCGAATCGCTGCGCGACTGCGGGGATTCCCTGCTGGGGTCCGCCATTTGCGGCGGCCCAGTTGGAAGCCTCGAAGGAGTTTGCGAAGGAGTTCATGCAGCGTCACGAAATCCCGACCGGAGCGGCGGCGGGTTGTGCGGATATCGGTGAAGCGCAGGCCGCCATCGGGGGCAATTATCCCACCGTCCTGAAGTTCGACGGCCTCGCCGCCGGAAAGGGCGTGGCGGTGTGTCCGGATAAGGCGACTGCTGACGAATTCCTCAACGAGGTGATGGTGGAGCGACGCTTCGGGCCGGGCCGCCTTTTGGTCGAGGAGTGCCTGATCGGCCCTGAGATTTCGATTTTTGCAGCGGTGAGTGGACCGGATTATCTCATCCTGACGCCGGCCCGCGACTACAAGCGAATCGGGGAAGGGGACGAGGGGCCGAACACAGGGGGAATGGGCGCGGTCGCCAGCCGACAACTCGCCGATGCTGATCTGATGGCGCGCATTGATCAGGAAATCGTGGCTCCCACGGTGGCGGGATTGGAAAAAGACGGTCTGAACTACAAGGGCTTCCTCTACTTTGGCCTCATGCTCACTGTCGATGGACCGAAGATTATCGAGTATAACTGCCGCTTCGGCGACCCGGAGTGCCAAGCGGTGATGCCGCTGGTCTCGGGTGATCTCGCCAAGTTTTGCCTCGAAGGGGCGAAAGGAAATCTCCAGCCGGAGCTTCTCGATTTCAGCGAAGGATGGTCGGTCTGCTGCATTCTGGCCTCGGCGGGTTATCCGGAGAGCTCACGGGCGGATGACGTCATTTCCGGTCTTGATCAGGTCGATGAGGCCCGAGTCTATCACGCCGGGACGAAGAAAATCGGGGACGATTGGGCTACTAATGGGGGACGAGTTCTAGCGATTGTCGCTGGAGGGGAGACTCGGGAGGAAGCTGTGGGTAAAGCTCACGCGGAAGCGGCCAAAGTGACCTTCGATGGGAGCCAGCGTCGGGCGGACATCGGGATCATGCACTTCTAATCTCCAAGAAGGAGAGCGGCTAATCTTTGCTTGTCGCGAGAAGCGATGCTATTGGTCTCTTCATGGCCGATTGGGATGAAGGGGGACCATTGAGGCGGGCAATGACGTCCGTGATCGGGAGAGTTGTGGACTTCCTGATCGGCGGAGATGTTTTGGCTCCGGATCGCGATGACTTTGATGATCGGGAGATCGATTTTGATGAGATCGGCAAAGAACAGCGAGTGGCCGATGGCATTAAAAAAGCGGCGACCCATGATAGGCCGCCGCTGGAAATTCCGGAGTCTCTGACCGCGATTAAGCGAAGAGAGGCTTCATGTGACGATCGAGAAGGTTCCCGGTGACACACTTTGAAATGACGGCCTCATTGGCCTTGAGAGCATCGAGGTATTTGTCGCCCATTTGTGCGGCGATCTTGAAGCCGACGTGGAGGAGCTGGCGGACGTTTGCGTTGTAGCCAGGGTTGCTTTGGTCGTGCGTGAGGGCGCTAACGTATTGCTCGCTGGTCCAGCCGTTGACTTCCTCGGCACTTGGCAGCTGTGAGTGGTCGATATCGATGACGGTGGCGTAAGGCTCGCAGAGGGCTTCCTTTTTCTCGAGGGCCTTGGCGTAAATTTCCTTGGCAAGTTCGAGGGCGTCTCCACCAGCGGTCGCGAGGCCAATGACCTCCTCCAGCCAATTGGTGCCAGCGGTCTTGATGTGAAGACCGGCACCGGTGCGGGCGATGGCTTTCTTAATCGGCTCGTAGATGGAGAACTTGTCCGATCCGGAGTGGACGGAGAGTTTGAGGGTCTCGGGAAGGCCGTATTCCTTGATGGCGTGGGCGATGACGGCGAGGTCGTCATTGAACTCCTGCTCGAATTGGGCGACGTCGCCGACGTAGTCGACACCCTTGTTGAAGCGTCCGGTGAACTTGGGCGCGATGGTCTGGATGGGGATGCCTTGGTCAGCGATCGCTGCGAGGATGATGAGCATCTCAGCGGGGACCTGCGGGTCATCGGTCTCATCCATGGAAACCTCGGTGACGAAGTCATCAGTGCCGCCTTTGGCTGCGAGGATGTGGTCATAGATGGCCTTGGCCTTCTGAGTGGCTTTGAGGAACTGATTGGCGGTTTTTTCGACGAGTTCTTTGGAGATTTCAAGTGGGGCGTCGATGCCTTCCACCTTCACGCTGCCAATGAGTTCGGGGTGCTTTGCAATGAAAGCCTCCACGTCAGCTGGAGCAGCGGGCTCGCCAATATCATCAGCGACATCGAGAGTGAAGAAGTCGCAGGGAGCCACAAAGCGGTCGACGGTGCCGAGGTTGATGTGGTCGGCATCGAGAAGATACTCGGAGGTCCAATTGAGATCCTTGACGGCCTGATCGGCGGCATCGCGGGTGGTCTGTGGCTCGGAGCCGATGATGTCGTGCTCGCGGTTCGATTTATTCCACACGGGGCAGATATCGATACCGAGTTCCTTGGCGGAAACGAAGGCTTGAAGTTGGGCTTTGGCTCCGTGGGCGAAACGATCGCCGACGCCGAAGGTGAATTTAGGACAGGTTTTCATAGAGTGGGTGAGTTTTTTTAAGGCAGGCCCTTTTGGGGTGGAATGTTGACGGGGTTTAAATGGATTTGTCCGACAGGTCAGGGACTTTTTCTAGGTCATTTGTAAGAGAGTATAAAGAAGGCCTTCGATTCTCATCGGACTCGTCCGGAGAGGTCGGTAGATTTTCTACTGAGATGAGTAGTTCTAATGTCTTCAGAAAATCTCCGGCCAAGGGACCAGCGACATTTTCCCGGAGAGTCGCGAAGTCCCGGGGCAGGGGTGCTTATATCAACGCGAACGGATCAGGTGGACATGAGGTCGACGGCTACGGTTCTAAGAGTATTGCTAGCCGTCTCATGAGGCTCATGGCGATTGTATTCCCCTCGGGAATAGCTGCGTTTTATCTGCTTGATCGCTTGAATATCGATTTTCCAAGTTGGACCGGCTGGGCTGGCTTGGGTTTGCTCGCGACGTTGTTGATTCCGCATTTTATGGTCCTTGGGGCCTATTCCAAGAATCGCAAGATCCATGGGGCCAGGCTCTCCTTGGCAATTCTGTGGATCACTCTTGTGGTGATGGCGGTTTTTGGATCCATATCGTCCTGAAAAACAAACGGCGGTTGATTAGTCATTCACCGAAATCACGGCTTTAATTGCTCCGGTCTTTGGATCGGTGAATTTATCGAAGCCCTCTGGGACCTCCTCGATATCGAGACGGTGGGTGATCCAGTTGTTTAGGTTAATTTTGCCGTCTTCGATGATCTTAATGATCTCCGGGAAATCGGCTGGGTGGGCATTCCGGCTGGCCATTACGCTCAGCTCACGACGGTGGAAGTGGGGAGCCTGGGGAAATTGAATATCCTGCGCGGTGATGCCGACGTAAACGACCCGACCACCGACAGCGGCGTATTCAAAGCACTGGACCATAGAGCCAGCGTGGCCGGTCGCATCGATAATGACATCGCAGAAGCCGCCTCCGGAGATGTTCTCGACGGTCTGGACGTGGGAACCATCCGGTTGGGGCTGGACTTGGTGCTCGATGCCGAGCTTATCGCGGCAGAAATCGAGACGGTTTTGAGCGAAGTCCACCACAATGGTTTTGACTTCCATAAGCTTGAGGAACTCTAGGCAGGCGAGGCCAATGGGGCCGGCTCCGATGACCATCACGGTGTCTCCGGGTTGGGGATTTCCACGCTTCACGGCGTGGTAGCCGATGGCGAGAGTCTCCACGAGGGCGAGTTCATCGTAGGAAAGATTGTTGCCGGGGTGGAGCTTGTGAGCGGGGACGATCCAGTCGGACTTGCGGAGACCTCCTGACTTATGGACCCCAATGACTTGTACATTGGGGCAGGCATTGGAATGACCCCGCTGGGAGGCGATGGTCTCGGGGTCATTGACGTAAGGCTCCAGCGAGCACTTATCGCCAGCTTTGACATTGGTTACGCCTTCGCCGACCGCGACAACTTCCAGGCCAAGTTCATGGCCAGGCGTGCGCGGATAGGCAAAGAAGGGAAACTTGCCCAAATAACAGGAGAGATCGGTGCCGCAAATGCCCATGCGATGAGTGCGGACGAGAGCTTCACCCGGACCGGGTGTGGGTGCGTCGGGAAGATCGACGGCTTTGATTTCTTTAACGTCGGTGAATTCGATGGCGTAAGACATGGGAGGAGTGAGTGGTGGAAATTTAAGAGGTGACTAAGATTCAGGGTTAAAACCGATTTTTCGCTTTGGGGCCTCATTGGCCGCGATGAGTTGTTTAATCGCGCCGAAGACGACTTCGAAATTTTCGTCGTATTTCTTCTCCAGCTTTTCGATTTTTTCGGAGAGAAGATTGTTGGAGGCCATTCTGAGCTCTCTGAGCTTCAATTGTTTTCAGGTAAACCTTCGACGTGGCCGATGTTCTTAACTGGCGCGAAGATCTCCTGCACCTGCTTCAGCAGATCCTGATCGATTGGTTCGGCAAGCCACTTGGCCCACTTTTCAACATTCTTCGGATTTGCCGATCCTGCCACGGTGCTGGCGATGTAGTCATGACCGCAGGAGAACTGCAGGGCGAGCTGGGCAATATCGACGCCGTTGTCATCACAAAGTTTGGCGGCGGCACGAGCGGCGGCCTTGACTTCCTCCGGCTCCTTCAGCCAGACGGGAAGCTCAGCATTGGTGAGGAGGCGGGCGGAAAAGGGACCTGCGTTGATCGCTCCGAGGCCTTTCTTTTCAAGACGCGGGAGGAGATTGTCCGCGAAGGCCGTATTTTGAAGGGTGTATTGATTGTAAGAAAGGACGCAGTCGATGTCGTCCTCCACGTGGTCCAGCACGGTGTTGAAGCAAGCCATGGGGTAGCAAGAGAACCCGATCGCGCGGACCTTACCTTCAGCTTTCGCCTTCACAAGAGCTGGGATGGTCTCTTCCCAGATCTGGGGGAGTTTCACAAACTCGACATCGTGAAGGAGAATGAGATCGAGGTAATCCGTTCCCATACGATGCATCGAAATTTCCAGCGACTCATCAACCCGCTTGGCCGAAAAATCGAAATGGCTATTGGTGTAGCGACCGAGCTTGGTGCCGAGAATGTATTTGCTGCGATCAATTCCTTTCAAGGCCTGGCCCAGCATCACTTCCGACATCCCTCGTCCGTAGTAAGGCGAGGTATCGATGAAGTTCATGCCGAGATCGATCGCGGTGTGCACGGCTCCGAAGGCTTCATTGAGGTCAATGGCCCGAAATTCCGCACCGAGTGAGGAGGCTCCAAAGGAGAGGATGGGGAGTTCGAGGCCGGACTTGCCGAGGGGACGTGTTTCCATGGGGTCGATAAGGTTGCTATTGATGAGATTTTTCGGAGCAATGCCTGCCCGCTCCGGTGTTGGGGCGAATTTGTCTGACTGATTTTTTATGAAAAGGAAAAAGAGGGAAGCGGGCCGAGGCTATATATTCGCTCTTTCTCTGCCCGGGCGCCCCCTTGCTCGACCTCGCCGGTCTCTTCGAGGATCAGTTCGTAGAGTTTCTGAAGCTGCGTTAGCGAGAATTGCCCAATACAATTCTGAGGTGTAATTTTGAAACTAAGGCGTTGTTGTTAGGCAAGGGCAGCCTTAATCGCCTTGATTTCCTCGGCCGCGCAGGTCTGCGGATCCGGCTTCGGGAAGACTTCAGCCGAGAGATATCCACTGTATCCGACAGTCTTGAGTGCCTCGATAATGGGCTTCGGATCGCTGTGCCCCATG
>CALBVA010000277.1 GCA_937969125.1 uncultured Verrucomicrobiales bacterium
CGGCTCTGGAATATTATATTTTCGCAAAAGCCCGATTTTGCGATTCAAATGAACTCCAGAAAAGAGAACCAGAATGGCTAAGGTGATGGTAAGAAAGCTGTCGGCTTGGATACTGGACATGAAATCGCCACGAGTCTTCAAGGGGATATAGGGTATTGTCGAGCCTCCTTGAGAGGGAGTTGGGATGAGCGGAGGGATCAATGTGGCCTGATGTTCTCTGCGTGTTTCCTTATGATCTGGAGGCCCATTTCGAAAATTGTATCGAAGGGGGACAGCCTCTTTTGCTCTCGGGAGGCCTGAGGATGGTTGCTCCTAAGCATCTGCTGGATTCGGTCTAAAGAGCGATTGTTCGTTTTGGTCGAAATGAAGACCATTCGCTGCATATCGTTGCAAAGAATCATTTCTTATTCTTTGCGAGAAATGCGAAGGTGATCGAAAGCATGAGGGACAGCCACACGGCCGTCATGTTCCCACGTCACTGAGGGTAGGATTAAGGAGACCTGATCCACTTGTGGGCGGTGGGGTGTCGGCTGGATCACCTCGGGTATTCGGAGAGCGTAAGCTTGGTTTCAAATTTCCTCAGCCAGTCGCGTGAGGATCCAGCCGGCCATGAGGTTGCCGAAGGTGGCGGTCAGGTGGGTGGCGGCGCCGTAGCCGGCATCGCACTTGATTCCCCCGCGCAAACTTTCGGGTCGATGGATCGAAGTTCCTCCGTCACAGGTGGGGAACTTTGGTTGTTCCGGGGAAAAGACCGCAGGAATTCGGAACTTATTGCTCTTTTGATCCTTTCTCGGGAAGTGATAGGCTTCCCGGAGCTTTCGTCGCACTGAGTTGAAGAGGGCATCGCCATGGGTGCGGGAGAGATCGTCCAGCTGCACTTTGGTGGCATCGGTCCTTCCTCCGGCACCGCCGCTGGAGATGACGGGGATCTTGAGATCACGACAGCTAGCGAGCAGGTGACATTTCGGTTGGAGTGAATCGATGGCATCCACCACGGCGTGCGGCTCGTTGCCGAGAAGTTTCTCCGAGGTTTGTTCGGTGTAAAAGCTCTGGTGGACGCGCACCTCGGCTTCCGGATTGATCAAGCGGACCCGTTCGGCGAGGGCGGAGGCTTTGGGCTGGCCGACGGTGCCACTTACGGCGTGAATCTGGCGGTTGACGTTGGTGATGCAGAGGTCGTCGAGGTCGACGAGAGCCAGTTTTCCCACGCCGGATCTCGCGAGTGCCTCCACCGTCCAGGAGCCAACTCCGCCGAGCCCGATGACCATGACGTGGCTCTTCGAAAATTTCTCCAGCGCGGCCACTCCGTAAAGGCGGCCGATGCCGCCGAAGCGATTCAAGTAATCCTCGGTCACGCGCGCGTTCTAAACTCACTCGTCGATTGAACAAAAGCCCAGATTCTGATAAGTCACGGCTTCGCTTATGGAAAGTGCCCTTGAGACTGCAGAAGAGGTTAGCCCGCGTCGCGACTTTGTGCGTCAATTCTCCGTTCTCCTGCCCAACCGGGTCGGGGCTCTCTCAGCGTTGGCGAATCTGCTCAGCCGCCGTGATATCGATGTCATAGGCCTCAGTGTGCAGGACTCCCGCGACGCCACGGTAGCCCGCCTGATTCTGGATCATCCTGATTCCGCCGAGGAGCTTTTTATGGAGCAGGGGATCGCTTACACCCTCTCTGAGCTGGTGGTGGTGAAGATGACCGAGTCCGGCTCTGATCTCAAAAAGATCCTCAATGTGCTCTACGAGGCTGAAACGAACCTCGACTACACCTTTCCGCTCATGGTTCAGCATAAGGGACAATCCCTCCTCGCGATGTATCTCGAGGATTCGGAATTCGGAGCTTCGGTCCTCAACAAGGCTGGTCTTACCGTGGTTTATGAGAATGAGCTCCTCCGGTGATTGTTTGTCCTTGGTTGGCAAGATGTGCCTCACTTCCTTCGTATAAAGGCTGAATGAGTAATCACGCACACCCAGAATCTCCCAATTCCTCCCTCATCTCGAATCGCCGGACCCTTCTCAAGACCGGTGTCGCCGCTGCTGCGAGCCTTCCATTCACTGGTTTCGCTCAGGCTGACGGAAGTGACGAAATCAAGATCGCGACCATCGGATGTGGTGGGCGGGGCAGGGGAGCGACGGGTCAGTCCCTTGCTGTTCCAGGAACCAAATTAGTGGCAGTCGCGGATGCCTTTCGCGAGAAAGCAGTCGCAGCGGCGAGTGGCTTTCGCGAGCAATACAAGGAGCGGGTTGACCTTCCCGATAGCCGGATTTTCGATGGTTTCGAAGGTTACAAGGCGGCCATTGATGCGGCGGATGTCGTCCTTTTGACCAGCACGCCCGGTTTTCGTCCGGAGCATTTCGAGTATGCCGTCGCTCAGGGAAAGCATGTCTTCATGGAGAAGCCGGTCGCGGTAGATGCTCCCGGAATCCGCCGCGTCCTCGCCGCGGCAAAGAAGGCGGACGAAAAGAATCTCAAGGTCGTTTGTGGACTGCAACGTCGCTACGATGACCTCTATTTGGAAACGCTTGCCCAGGTCAATAAGGGAGTCATTGGTGAAATCAACTACGGCCAGGTTTACTGGAACAATGCCGGAGTCTGGGTGCGTGAACGTGTCGCCGGGCAGACTGAGATGGAGTATCAAATGAAGAATTGGTATTACTTTAATTGGCTCTGCGGCGATCACATCGTGGAGCAGCATGTCCACAATATCGACGTCATGAACTGGTTCAAGGGCGCCCGCCCGGTGAAGGCGCAGGGTATGGGCGGCCGACAAGTCCGCAAGGGGAAGGACAACGGCGAGATCTTCGACCACCACTACGTCGAGTTCACCTATGCCGACGGCACGGTGCTGAACTCACAGTGCCGCCATCAGCCGGGAACGATGAATCGGGTCACTGAGATCATTGGAGGACAAACCGGAAAAGCCTACCCCGGACGCATCGTCGATGCGAAGGGCAAAACCATTTGGCGCTTCCGGAGCCGAGATCCAAAGAACGCTTATCAGACCGAGCATGATACGCTCTACCGCCACATCCGCGAGGATCAGCCGATCAATAATGCCTACTACACCGCGGAGTCCACAATGACCGCCATTCTCGGACGCATGGCGACCTATTCCGGGAAGGAGATCAAATATGACGACGCCCTCGCCAAGGGTCTCTCGATCATGCCTGAGAAGTTCGCTTGGGATGCCGATCCCGGACCGAAGCCCGGACCGGATGGCATTTACCCCGCGCCCATTCCTGGAGTGCATCAGGTGATGGCTTAGGAGGGATTGTTCTCCCGGGCTCCTTGCTTGCCTCGTGGCAGTGCCATTGTCAGGACCACCGCGATGGTCACGCATCCGGCACTGACCCAGAGGCAGGCAGCGAGGCCGGAAAATTGGTAAACGAGACCCGAGAGCAGGGTTCCGAAGAGCCTTCCTCCGGCATTTGCCATGTAATAAAATCCAACATTGAGGGCTGCCTTATCCGAGTCCGAGTAGGCTAGAATGAGGTAGGAATGAAGGGCTGAATTCATTGCAAACACGACTCCGAAGATGATGAGTCCGCCAAGCACGGTGAGAGTGAGATTGAATTCCATCTGCACGCCGAAAGCCAGGAGGCCGGTGACGACAGCGAGAATGATCCCCCACAAAAGGGTGCTCGCAGCGGCGTGGGGGACACTACCCTGGTTTTTGCGTAGGAAAGTGGGGGCCGAGGCTTGCACGATGCCGTAGCCGACTACCCAAATCGCCATGAAGCTGCCGACTGCGGTGTGGGACCAATTGAAAACGCTCGCCAGGAAGACCGGGAGCCCGACAACGAACCAGACATCGCGCGAGGCGAAGAGGAAGAAGCGGGCCGCCGAGAGGACGTTGATTTCGCGGGTCTTCGAAAAGAGTTCCTTGAATTTCGACTTCTGCTTTGAGCGGCCAAGGTCGCCTTTTAAGCCCAGTCCGGACAGCAGGAGGATGATCCCGAGCGCGATCGCCATCGACCAAAGCGCCCACTGGAAACCGAGAGTGGCGAGGAGGAACCCTCCGAGGAAAAAGCCGACGCCCTTGAGCGCGTTCTTCGATCCGGTGAGAACTGCGACCCACTTGAAGAGGCCGGATTGAGCCTCGGCAGTGTCCTTTGGGACGAGCACCCGGACCGCGCTTTTGGAACTCATTTTCGTAAGGTCCTTGGCGATTCCGGAGAGCGCTTGCGTCCCCATGATATAGCTTACCGCGAGCCAGAGTTCCCAACCTGGCGAAGTGAAGGACAGCAGAACGAGCGAAACGATCTGCAGAAAGAGCCCGCTGGTGAGGGTGATCTTTAGCCCCTTCGCTGAGGCCAGCCAACCGCCGAAGAGATTGGTAACAATGCCGAAAAACTCGTAGAGCAGGAATAGAAAGGCCAGCTGTATCGCGGTGAGGCCGCGATCATGAAAGTGCAACAGCACCAACATCCGCAGCGCGCCATCGGTGAGGGTGAATCCCCAGTAGGCCGCAGTGACGATGGCGTAGGCGCGGGTGTTCATGGGCGCTTAAAGCGAGGCCGCGACTTGTTTGGTCAGATCCATCATGCGGTTGGAGTAACCCCACTCGTTATCATACCAGACGAGGAGTTTTACCTGGGTGCCGCCCACCATCATGGTGGAGGGGGCGTCCACGATGCCGGAGCGCTTGTCGTTTACGTAGTCGGCCGAGACGAGAGGCCGGGTTTCGAAACCCAGGATTCCTGCCAGCGGACCCTCCGAAGCGGACTTGAGGGCGGCATTGACCTCCTCCACGGTGGTTTCTTTTTTGAGCTCGAAGACGCAATCGGTGAGGGAGGAATTGAGCATCGGGACGCGGACTGCGACGCCATTGAGGAGGCCCTTCAACTCGGGATAGATCATGGTGATAGCAGTGGCCGATCCAGTGGTGGTGGGGATGAGCGAGTTCACCGCTGAGCGGGCGCGGCGGAGATCGGCGTGAGGCGCATCGACAATGGTCTGGGTATTCGTCAGGTCATGCAGGGTGGTAATCATCCCGTGTTTGATGCCGAAGGTTTCGTGAATGACTTTCACCACCGGGGCGATGCAGTTGGTGGTGCAGGAAGCGGCAGTGAGAAGGTGGTGCGTTTCCGGCTCATAGAGGTGGTCATTGCAACCTACGACGACATTCAAGGCGCCTTCTTTGACCGGGGCAGCTACGATGACTTTCTTCACGCCCTGATCGAAGTAGTTCTGGAGCAGCTCGGGCGTGCGGAACTTTCCGGAACACTCGAGGACGATGTCACAGCCGGACCAATCGGTGGCCTCGATAGTATCATTCTCGCTGTGGCTGATGCGGTGACCATCGATGGTGAGTGAGTGCTCGTTCGAGGTGATCTCGTGTCCGTCCCAGTGTCCGTGCACGGTGTCGAATTCCAGCAGGTGAGCCGAGGTCGAAGCCGGACCGTGGGCCTCATTGATATGAATGAATTCCAGTTCCGGTGAGCCGAAGGCGGCGCGCAGATCGAGGCGTCCGATGCGGCCGAAGCCGTTGATTCCGATTTTAGTCATGGTGATTTTATTAAGTGGTTAACAGCAGGATGAGGGTGAATTTGAGAGAGAATCGACGCAGCGGAGGAAGTCATCCAGACAGTCGCAGACGAGGCGGTAGTTCATGTTCAATCCGACCTTGTCCGAGGTCAGCCAGCCCGCCCGGCGCATCACCGCGAGGTGCTTTGAGACCGTGGAAAGATCTCCGCCCACGATCGATTGGATTCCGGTCACACAATCCGGCCCGTTTGAGAGATGCTCTGCAATGTGCAGACGGGTGGGATGGGCGAGTGCCTTGATGACGGCGACCCGGTCCGTGTGGGTGGAGATGGACATGAGAGTTGGCTACTTGGCGAAAATGCCAAGTAGTTCTTCAATGTCAAGCTGAGGATTTGTTGTGGATTAAATGGAGTGGGGAGCTATGTTTCACGTATTGGAAATACGTTCATCCTCATAGTGGGGTGGATCTTACCTTAGACGTGCCAGAAAAAACTAGAGAGCAACCCAATGAGTAATTCATGGTCCCGAGTCCTGTTTCAGCTATTCACAATTAATATTATGGGGCTTGCTGTTGTCGGTCCGATTTTGTTCGTAGTCGCTCTTTTCGGTTGGGGTGGTTATTTGCCAGAGGGTGCTTCGGTAAATATGATGGGACGCCCCGTCGATTCGAATACCGATTATCACGCTTTTTTGGTATCAACTGCGGCATTCAGTCTAATTGGATGGGTCTATGTGTCGTTGATCATTTCTGGAAGGCTTCGGTTTTTTGGGATAGCAAGAGCAGCAGGAAATCGAAATGTACAACAAGATTAGATGAGAAGGCAGAGTGAGTGCGCGAGCGCTCTCTGATACACTACCTTGCTATGAAAAAAGTGACTCTCACACGATACATCGAAGCCTTGAGCGAGATGGGGCATCCCGTCGCTAAGCACCTCCGCTCCGGATTGTCTTCTTCAGCAGTTTCTATCTTTGAGGAGGAATCTGGGATTCAGCTTCCCAAGGAAATTAGAGAGTTGTTTATGGCCTTCGATGGAACCGAATTTCAAGAGGATGTTCTTTTGGGGCACGGTCAATTCATAGTTGGATTCTATCTCATGGCGATAGGTGAGGTGCTCTCGAACAAGGAGATTATCGACGAGGCTGTTGAGGATTTCTCTCTTTATACTGGAGAGAAACATCCTTTTGAGGGACGTGACATGCTTCCCATCTTGGCCGACGATCTCGGTAATTATGTAGTCGTCGACGTATCCACGCAGTCAAAGTACTTTGGATCGATCAGCCTCTTTGATCACGCCGGGGAAAGTCTAATAGACACCTTTCCCTCTTTCCAGAAGCTCATCGAGTCGCATTTTGATGCGATTGAGTCTGGAGCCTATAGCTTGTCTGATGAGGGCTACATTGAGGCCGAGTTTGATCAGCTTGAGGCAGTCCTCGCTAGACACC
>CALBVA010000278.1 GCA_937969125.1 uncultured Verrucomicrobiales bacterium
AAAAAGCAGGCCCGTGATTTCTCTTTCCAGATCAGGCAAAGGCCGTGCTGCCGGAGCTCGCAACTGGCTTCGTAGCTTCTGGAGAGGAGCAATAAGATCCCGCGCCATCGCTTCTCTCTTTTGAGTTTCCTTTTCGACCCTCTGCCAGAGTTCCCTTCGCCATGCCTTCAGCAAGCGGGCGGCATACATGGAATTCAAGCTCTGATCTCCCACGCGATTGTTGATCAGGGAGGCGAGATGGTCTTGGACCTCCTGGTCTCTCCCGGCAATGATCTCCAGTCTGATCAAAGCCTCCATCAGACTGAGACGGTCCCTCATTGAGGCCCCTCCCTCCGCCACAATCTGGCCAAGCAAGCTGTCACGGACTTCAGCGCGTGCCTCTGCGGCCACGTGGACCAGTGCTTCGGGACAGTATGCCAGATAGTTCAGAATCCGCAGGCGGGAAGCATTGTCCAGCGGTGCTTCCGCGACAAAGCGGCGGGCTAGTGCAATCATGCGCTCCGACCGGGAAGGAAGTGGTTCGCCATCTCCGGCACGGGTCTTGCCGCGATTCAAAATGACCTCGACTTGAAATCGACGGTCCTCTGGAAGGAGTACGAGGAGGCGATCGAGAGAAGCGGCATTCTCCGGGTTAAAGACCGGGGGAGGATTACATCTCATCAGAGTCCCCGGTGGGCCGAGGAGTTGGAGAAGCGGGTCTTTTTCCCCGCTTTGATGGAGTGCCCAGATCAGATCCACGCGCCCGTTAAAGAGCTTTGGCTCGATCATGATAAACTTTCGAGCGGAAGACCATTCGCTGCGGCGCACCCTCTTCTCTACTGAGTTCCGGAGCAGCGTCCTCCGTCCATACTGATGATTGTCTGGCACCTGAACGGTGAGCAGATCGCGGACAAGACCGTCGAATTTAGAGTAATGATCGGCAATCGCTCCAGGCTCGATTTTGTTCAGCTCTTTCACCAGCTGGAACATCAGATGAACGGGATCGCCCGTCTGCGGGCTGAGATCACGAACAAGTAAGTCCACTAGCTCCGGCCCTTGGCACATCTTGCGGATGGTGGTGTCGGCGAGGATGCGCTGCCAGAGGCGCAGGAGGAGCACCCGTGAGAGACGGGCTTCATTGAAAAATCTGAGGCAGGCCTCCCGACCCTCCCGATGGGCCGTGGCCATCAGCTGCTTGTCTGCACGGCCCTGTAAGGAGGAAGCGGTCAACACAAGGAAGAGGTCATGGATGTCAGAAAGTTCGGGAGGAATGACTTCCTTCATCCACTTCAAATCCTCAGGCAGATCCGGACTTCTCGTGCGAAACTGATCAAAGATCCAATCGGCATAAATCGCGATGAATGTCTCCCGCTGCCGCCGGTCCAATTTTTTAAGAGTCGGGAGAAGGGCGGTGACCCCGGCCCGGACTTTACCCTCACGCCCGTGCTTTTTCTGGAGTTCTTGATAGGCGGCCGAGAGAGCTGAATCAAAAATGGGTCGCAGTGAATAATTCGTGTAATCGCCGTAAATGAAACGGTCACCGAGCGGGCCTCTGAAGAGCGAATCGAGGAAGACGGTTCGATTGACCAAGACCGGACGGGCGGACTCGATAGCAAGGGTTTCTCGAATCAAGCGGCCCCAATAAGCAAGGGGACCCGCCCGCTGAAATCTGCCTTCATGAATCAGGCGGAAGTCACCCAGTGCCTTTTCCTCAAGGGCTGCGATGAATCGATTCGCAATCTCTCCAGCCTCAAGCGGAGCCAGATCGGCAGCACGGACGAGGAGTGCCCAATCGGCCCGATCAGGATAGGCTTTTTCATTCTCGTCCAAGAAGAACGCGGTCATCCGATTCAGGTTCGCAAGCGCTTGGCGGCGCTCATTGTCCTCGATGGTTTTCAGAAGCTTGCCCATCTTTGGTCCAATGCGGGCCTCTTCCCGGCTGAGAAGATCGGAGAGATTGCTCCCGAATTCCGGATCGAGGGCGCGGGCCTTCCCGACCAGTAAGTGATGCTTTTCGAGCAATTCAGGGAGACGATTGGAAAGCCCCAAGCGGGCACGGAACCAATGGAGCATGAGCGGTTGAAAGATTGGTGCGATTTCCGGCCCTTGGAGTTCGGTGAAGTATCCAAATTCTTTTTCGTCCAATTTTTCCGAGAACGGAGCTCTGGAAAAAAGATGACTCACAATCACTAGTCTCGCAGGAGTGGGTGGCGCGGCAGCCAAGAGACGGTGCTCCTTTTCCAGCTTTTGGAGTGCTTCGCCCGACCTTCTCTGAGAGGTCCACTCACTGACGATGGCTTCCAGCGCTGCAGCCGGATTTCGAAAGAGACCTTCCTCCAGAAAAAATTCATAAAGCGGCAACTGGATGTCCTGATAGCGATTGAGCGAGCCTATCAAGGTTTCCATGGCGGACTTTCGGTGGCGCAGAGATGGAGGCGTTTTCTTCTGAGACAGGCGGTCCAGAATCACCCAATTTTTCCGGGGGCCGTAGGCTTCGGTATAGATCTTTTGCAATCCCCTCCGTAGAGCCCCTACTCCGTGCGTTTTCTCTCGGTAGACCAGCCAA
>CALBVA010000279.1 GCA_937969125.1 uncultured Verrucomicrobiales bacterium
GAAGAAGCGAAGGAACTCCGTCCAAAAAAGCGCGGCAAACGCGGTGAGCGCCGTGGTAAGCGAGGCCGCAAGAATGCGGAGTAAGGCGTCCCCAAAACCTTCAAGAGGCTCGTTGAAAAACGGGCCTCTTTTTTTATGAAGAGGTTGCTTCACCGGTTTTCGCGGTGGTTCAATCAAGAGAACGGGCTGCGGGATTTGTAGGATGGATCAGCTTCAACCGGGCAACTCTATCCCTTGCTGAACCAGATCATTCCGGCGATTCCAGCAACGAAGCAGTAGTAGGAGAAGTATTCCAATTTCCCCCGCTTTACTGCGCCCATTACGAGATAGATCGCGAAGAGACCTACCACTGCGGAGGCAATCGCGCCCGCGATGTAGGGACCATTAAAACAGGACTGCAGAGCCTCCCAAAATGACATGGGGGCGATTGCTTCATCATCCGGTCTCATCTTATCCTTGAGGGTTAACACGAATCCTCCAGCAATCGCCGGGATCGACATCAAGAAGGAAAACTCCGCCGCTTTCTCCGCCTTCACCCCGCTGACCAATCCCGCCGCGATGGTGGAACCGGAGCGTGAAATTCCGGGAAGGATGGCGAAGGCCTGACCGATGCCCATGATCAGCGAACTCTTCAAACCAACCTGACTTTTCCGACCCTTGATGAAACGCGGAACGAACAAAATCAATCCAGTGACGATCAGCAGACCAGAGACCAGTACCGGCTTACCTGGCGCAGCATCGAAATACTTCTTAAAAAGCAAAGCCGCCACCACCGCCGGAATGGTCGCAATTCCCAACCACATGATCATTTTCCGCTCCTCCACCATTTCCTTTTTATAAAGTGACTCGGTCAAGGCCCAGAGGCTCTTGCGGAAAAAGATGAGCACACTCACCAGAGTGCCGAGGTGCAAAATGATCTCAAAGGAAAGGTCCGGGTGATGGACTCCGCCCTCTTCCCGGATTCCCAGGAGGTATTGCGTCAGGACAATGTGGCCCGATGAGGAGACGGGGAGAAATTCTGCCAGCCCCTGCACGATTCCCACGATGATTGCTTTCCAGAGTTCCATAACTTTTGGCGGACGCTATCGGGAGGTCGTCACCGCGACAAGCTCCCTGATCGGTTGGTCAAAAATTTATTTCGCATTTCCGAAATACTTCGGTATTGTAGTGCTATGAAAGCAACACTTCTTTTGCTCCTTCCCTTTGCATCCGCAGCCCTCCTCACCACCTCCTGCACCCAGAATCAGGGTGCGGTTGATGCCCCCGTCGCTCCGCCCGCCAATACTGGAAATGCTTACGGCGTTCCAGGCCAGCCCGCTCCCGGTGGCTACGTTCAGGAAGCCGCACCTTACCAGCCGGTGAATCCGATCAATCCTCCCGCGATTCCTGCTCCGCCGACAGTCCCCAATTACACTCCGCCACCTGCAACGACCACTTCCGGCGGAACGACCCACAATATTCAAAAGGGCGATTCTCTCTGGGGGCTCTCGCGTCGCTACGGCGTGAGTATCGATGCCATCCGCCAAGCCAACAACCTCAGCGGAGACACCATCATCACCGGGCAGCCCCTCATCATTCCCGGACGCTGATCCGGTTAGGAACTTCCCTATCCTCTCATCATCCCATAAAAGCGGATCGGTTTTAATGCCGGTCCGCTTTTTTTCTAACTCCATGAAATCACTCTCACTTCTCCTCGCCCTTTCGCTGCCGCTCTCCGCGCAAAAACTTCCCGAAGACAATCGCGAAGACCTTGTCACCGCTCTGATGGAATCACGTGATCCGAAGGCCTTCGAAGTTGCTGTCACCAACGCCAGAAATGGTAAAGTTCCGGAGCAGACGATCATCGAAGCGCGTTTCCTTTACCTCGTTGATCAGGGCGATGAGGCGAAGCTCGCAGCCTACTCTCAAACGATGCAGAAACAACTGCCAGACTTCACCATTGAGGACAGTGCAATCTTCGCAGTGCGCGAGGACTTTGAGAGCGTCATCCAATACACCCTTGCTCTCGCTGCACTCCAGAAGAAGGACAATACTCTTTTTAAAAAGCACATCACCGAGGCTTTCTGGCTCAGCCCAAATCAGGGGGTGCAATTCGCGCCTCTCATCAATGAAGTAAGAATGAACCAGGAGATGGCGAAGCTCACCATTGACCTGACGACGAGCTTCGAAAACCAACGCAAACCAGGAGCGCTGATTTCGTTAAAAGAACTGATGGGAGACTCCCCTGCCATCCTGCTTCACCTCTGGAACCCTTGGGTCCAGCAGTCCATGATCAGTATGCAAGACTATGCGGTAGTGGCGAAGCACCTCACGGAAAACAAGATCCCACCGGTCTCTCTGCTCCTCAGCGGCACCGCCGAATCGCGGGAGGCTGCCGATAACTTTCTCAAGGAAAACCCTGAAACAACTCCCGGCTCCTGGCTGGTGGACAAGGAGCGGGACTCCCTCTCCGCGAAGCTGCGTGTGCAGACCTTTCCGGTCTTTGTGCTCATCGATAACAAGGGAAAGATCCTCTTCAATGGCGACCCTTCAATGACCGCCCTTTGGGATGAATTACAGAAACTCTCCCCGAAAATCAAGCGACCTACGAAGGACTCCGTACTTCCTGACCCACGTGAAAACCAACCTACGGAAGGGGTGGATCAACGCGGCGAATAAAAAGAATGATGTCACCATAGGACTTTAACCTTGAACTATAGTTAACTCTCGGGCTTTCTCCTTATCAGCCTTACTTCTTATTCACGTGCCACGTTACGAAGAACCATCCCCGCAGGAACTCCACGCTCTCGCCACCCTCTGGAACGAAGGACCAAGTACGGTAAGCTTCGTACATGAATCTCTGCATGCCGAAGATGAGCGCACTTACACCACGATCCTCACGGTGATGCGGAACCTCGAGAAGAAGAACCTCGCTGCGAGAAGCCGCGATGGCAGGGCACATGTTTACGAAGCGAAAGTCGACCGGGACACCATTATCAAACCCAGGATGAAGGACCTCGTTGAAAATGCTTTTGGGGGCAGCCTCGGCGAGGCTATCCTCTCACTAATCTCCGTTGGTGTTTTAACACCCGAAGAGAAAAGCGCGGTCACCCGCGTCATTAAACAGCACAAAGCCATGGCTGCTAAAAAAAAGACCACAACCAAAAAGAAGGCCGCTAAAAAGGCCGTCAAAAAAACCGTGAAGCGGGCCGCTAAAAAGGCCGCCAAAAAAGCTGCACGCAAGCCTGCCAAGAAGGCGGCTAAGAAGGTCGCTAAAAAAGCGACGAAGAAAGTAGCGAAGAAAGCAACCAAGAAGAAGGTCGCCAAGAAAGCTGCTAAAAAGAAAACCGCTAAAAAGGCGGCCAAGAAAGTCGCTAAAAAAGCTGCCAAGAAAAAGGTAGCGAAGAAAGCTGCCAAGAAGGTCGCCAAGAAAGCTGCTAAAAAAACGGCAAAGAAAGCTGCTAAGAAAGCCGCTAAAAAGTCAGCTAAAAAAGCAGCACGAAAGAAAAAGTAAGGACTCCTTCCCAACAAAGCTCTCAAAGGGATGCCTCCAGCCGGGGCATCCCTTTTTTTATTCACTCATTTGAGATCACCACCGACATCTAGATGTGAAGCACGCTAGAGGTGGTGACCCATACGGGTGCGTTTAGTCTCCAGATACTTTTCGTTATGCGGATTGGACGGTTGGCGTACCGGCACCTGCTCCACGATTTCCAATCCGTAGCCTTCCAGACCGACCACCTTTTTCGGGTTATTCGTCAGGAGGCGGATTTTGCGAACACCTAAATCATACAGCATCTGCGCGCCCATTCCGTAGTCGCGGAGATCGGAAGCATAGCCCAGTTTTTCATTCGCTTCGATGGTGTCCAGCCCCTGTTCCTGTAGCTTGTAGGCATGGATTTTAGCGGCCAATCCGATCCCGCGTCCTTCCTGTCGGAGATAGAGGAGCACTCCCCCCTCCTTTGAAATTTGCGCCAGCGCGGTGTGCAGCTGCCCACCGCAATCGCAGCGACGCGAACCAAAGACATCCCCGGTGAGACACTCCGAGTGCACCCGCACCGTCGTCGGCTCTTCAGGGTTAATCTCTCCGCGCACCAGGGCGAGGTGTTCCGAATCATCCGTGCTCACATGATAGAGGTGACATTGGAAATCTCCAAAATCGGTCGGCATTTCAATGACCTCTTCACAGGTCACCAGACGCTCGGAGCGCCGACGATACTCGATCAATTGCGCGATCGTGCAGGCCTTTAGCCCATGCTTTTCCTGATAGTCACCCAGGTCACCCACGCGGCCCATTGTCCCGTCTTCGTGCATGATTTCACAAATCACCCCGGCCGATGGCAAACCAGCCAGCTTTGCGAGATCCACCGAGGCCTCGGTGTGGCCGGCTCGGCGTAGCACGCCACCTTCCATTGCCTGAAGCGGGAAAATATGTCCGGGCTGCACGAAGGCAGATGCCCGGGTCTCCGGATCTGCCAGAAGCTGAATGGTCAGTGCCCGGTCCGCTGCCGAAATCCCGGTGGTGATGCCCTTAGCTGCATCGATCGAGATGGTGAAGGCTGTCTTGTGAGCCTCGCGATTCTTCGGAGCCATCGGCGGCAGGTCTAATGCCTCCGCCCGCTCTTGCTCGATGGGCGTGCAAATGAGGCCGCGTCCATGATTCGCCATAAATGCAATCGTCTCCGGTGTCGCGAGAGAGGCCGCTGCGATGAGATCGGCCTCATTCTCACGCCCCGGATCATCCGCGACGATGACAATCCGACCCGCCTTCACTTCAGCGATGATTTCCGGGATCGGAGAAAATTTCAGCTCACTCATGAGCACGAGATTATGGCATCATTTACGGCGGAGGCAAGATCAGCCCAAAGGTGGAAGCTTGTTCATTGGCGCGGCTGCCTCCCACTCATCCAAAGCGTGATTGAGTTGGTCCGTCATGAGATTAGAGTCATCAAATGCCCCCGCCGCCTATCCCAGAGAACCACAAGGATCAGGACCACATGCAGCTGCTCTCGATCTTCCACTACGTCATGGCTGGCTTCGCGCTCCTAATGATTGCCGGTCTCTTTCTGCACTGCCAACCCTTCTTCATGGTGACCGAAAGCGGAGCCATGAACCTTGGTCAGGTGAAGGGGCCCAACGGCGAGATTCGCACTATGCAGTCCGCCGTGAATCATCAACAAGTGATGGAGACCGTAACCAGTATCCTGATGGTCGTTTACTGGGTTTTGGGAGTCTTGTCTTTCCTCGCCTGCATCGGCAACTTTCTCTCCGCCCGCTGGCTTACCAGACGGAAGAACCGTTTCTTCTCCCTATTAGTTGCTGGGTTCAATTGTCTCAATATTCCGCTTGGAACTGCCCTTGGAGTTTTCACCATCATCGTGCTGCAGCGTCCCGCCATTGCGCGGAGCTATCGTAGTGCGGAGCGCTCTGCGCCCCAAATCCTCCCAGCGTGATTCCTTGCGGGCCCGCATTGTCCCGGCCTATGCCGAGGATACGCAAAACAAACAAGCGGCTGGCCAAGCATTTACGCTTTGAGATGCACTTCACGTCGACTGGAGTTTCCTCTGGCTCAATCAGATCGAGCAATCCTTGCCTATATTGAGGAGCACAACGAAAATCCCAAAGCCTCCATCTGGACGAAGACAGCTGAGGAAATTTTCGACAAAATCACGAATTCTTTTCGCTAACCAAACTTAGCGAGCTTCACACTCGATGTTGATCGCCCCTCATTGACAAAGCTGAAATCCCTGACCATATCACCGCCCTCATGTCGGCCATCATTCCACCAAAACCCCGGATGCCAGTTGGCGGGAAGATCCGGATTTCCATCGTCGCAGCGAAATTCAATCAGGAATTCACCAATGCCCTTGTCGAGAACGCAGTGGCCGAAATCGAGGAATTCGCCTCGACCCCACGCGTAGATCTTGTGCGAGTCCCCGGAGCCTTCGAAATCCCGGTGGTGGCCAAGGCCTTGATCGAGGAGGAAAAGCCGGACTGCATCATCGCGCTTGGCTGCATTATCCGTGGAGGCACCTCGCATGCCGATCTCGTCGCGACCTCGGTGACCAATGCGCTCCAGCAGCTTGCCATCGAAACCACCACACCGATCATCCACGAAGTCCTGTTGGTCGAAGATGACAAGCAGGCCTACGCGCGCTGCATCGGTAAAAAACTGAACCGCGGACGTGAGGCCGCCCGCAGCGCTCTGGATATCATCGAGATCATGAATGAAGTCCGCCGCGCCAATCAATCTATCCGCCTTCATCCGAGCAATGCCTAGTCGCAGACAGGTCCGCCAGGCCGCCGTCCAAGTCCTCTACGCCCGCAGCGCCTCGCCAAAGGACCAGGCGGACTCGGAGCTTTGGGAACTCATCAATGACTACGCCGGTCGCACCTACGATAAGGCCCGGGTCAAAGTCTTCGCTCACTTTCAGCAGGGACGTACTGCCGCGGTCACAAAGATGCAGGAGATTATTACCGGATGTGCTGCTGCGATTCATGTGGCAGAACCCAATGAGAAGCTGGCCAAGGACCTTGCAGCTCTCTTGAAGGCCGAGGAGAAATGGGCAGAGTGCCCCCGCGCCCTCTCAGCGCTAGCTAAATCAGACATCGGAGGCTGGCGGCGCGATCTCCAGACCCGCCTGATCGAGGCCCAGGAGCTTCGTAAAAAACGTGCGGAAATTCTCCCCCGCACCATTATGTTCCCCCCGCAGGATCGCAGCACTCTGGAGGCAGTCTTCACAAAGCTCGAAACTTACGACGAGCGCGCACACATGGTTCAATTTCCAGATCAATATCCCGAGCAGAGGGATCTCGATCACCTTCACCGCCTCCTCGGCGAGATGAAGGAGCTGGAAAAGGAAGCTCTGGAACGGGTGATAGCTATCGAAGGAGACCGGGAACGGATTGATCAGACCATCGAAAAGGCCGCTGCTAATTTTGATTTCGAGAGACTCTCGAAAGTCGATCTCGCCATCCTGCAACAGGCCACCTGGGAGATGCTCAATCTTTCCGACCTTGACCACGCGGTCTCCATCAATGAAGCCATCGAACTGGCCCGCTCCTTCTCAGGTGAGGAGTCAGCTTCATTCGTAAATGGAGTGCTGGATAAGATCTCAAAAAGCCAAGCTTAGTGAGGATACCATTCTATTGAATGATAAAAAATCCAAATTAATCAGCCTTTTGGCCCATGGCACGAGGGTTGCATCACGGCCAGTCCTTCACAATATTGTCTGTTGTGATCCGATATCGCCCAACCTTCTTCCTCCCCCCGCTGGCGCTGACCGCATTCACCACGGTGGCGGTGCATGGCCAGCTCCAACCTCTCCAAATCAATGAAATCCTCGTGGTCAATGAGACCGGCATCGATGATGGAAATGACTCTCGAGAGGACTGGATCGAGATCTTCAACCCGAACGATCAGCTGCTTAACCTGGATACCTATTTCCTCACGGATGATCCCGAGGCGCTTACAAAATGGAACTTCCCTGCAGTCAACATCCCGGCTAATGGCTACCTCCTCGTCTTCGCCTCCGGGAATGACACCACAGACCCGGACGGCAATCCGCACACTAATTTCAAGCTTTCCTCCGGCGGCGAATTCCTGGCGCTGGTGAAGCCGGATGGCACCTCTATCGACGACCAGTTCGAGCCCAACTATCCGGAGCAGTTCACCGACGTCTCTTACGGTCGCCCTGTCGGCGGCGGTAGCTTTGTTTACTTCGGCTCCCCCACTCCGGGAGCCGTAAATAACGCCGGCAAACCCGGGGTGGTGAAAGACACTAACTTTTCGATGGACCGCGGCTTCTATGATGCTCCGTTCGATCTCGCCATCCTCTCGGACACCGACGGAGCGACGATCCGCTACACCACAAATGGGTCGATTCCCACGTTGACGAATGGAACCACATACACTGATCCCATCAGTATCACCAGCACCACGAATGTCCGAGCGGCGGCTTTCTTTCCTTCCGGGGACTTCATCCCTACCAATGTCGATACCCACACTTATATCTTTGTGGATCAAGTGGCTGATCAATCGGCAAATCCACCGGGCTGGTCGAGCGACTGGGGCTTCGATGACCAAGTCGGACAGATTATAGTCTCTGATTACGCCATGGACCAGCGAGTGGCTGATGATGTCGCAGGACTTCGCGCTCCCGGCTATACCCTGCGGGATGCCTTGCTGGATATCCCGTCCGTTTCGCTCACGCTGAAGCAGAGTGACTTCGTGAAATCACAGGCCGAGAAAGCAGGAAACAATGGTCTCAGCCTTTACGGAACGCCCAGGGTTCGTGATTTCGAACCAGTCTGCTCAGTGGAATACCTCCTCCCAGATGGCTCCCGCGGCTTCCAGGAAGACTGCAAAGTGGAAACCCATGGCAACTCTTCACGCACGCCCTTCCGGATGCAGAAACACTCACTCCGTCTCACCTTCTCCTCGGAAGTCGGTGTGGGAAAACTCCGCTACGACCTCTTCCCTGATTCTCCGGTCGATGAGTTCAATAAGCTCGTCCTCCGCGCCTGCTTCACTGACTCATGGGCGCTCAACACATGGGCCTCGGCTCGCTACCGCCCGAACGATTCGCTCTACACCCGGGACGTCTTCATGAAAGCCGTCTTCGGTGACATGGGCCACCCGACTTCCTACGGAAACTTCGTCCACCTCTACGTCAATGGACTCTATTTCGGAGTGCACAATCTTACTGAACGGCTCGAGGATGACTTCTACGCGGAACACCTTGGCGGGGATAAGGAAGACTGGGAGGTCAATGCAGACCTTTCCACTCCGGGACCACTCTGGAACAGCCTTCTCGCCACCTTGAATGGCCCCATTACCACCGAAGCCGGCTATAACGCGGTGAAGGAAAAACTGGATGTCGTCAATTATGCCGACTGGATCATCCTCCACCTCTTTGGCGATGCCGAGGACTGGCCGAACAAAAATTCCTACGCCGCCGTGAATGCCGTCAGCGGAGACGGCAAATGGCGCTTCAATGTCTGGGACCAGGAAATCGCTTTCGATAAATATACCTGGAACCGCTATGACAGCACCGGCACCGGGATGATCCCATTCCAAAGACTACGCCTCAACGAAGACTTCCGCACCCTCTTCGCTGACCGAGTTTACAAGCATATGTTCGATGGGGGCTCCCTGAGCCTCCCCCGCCTTAGCGCCACCTTCCTCGACATCTGTGACGAGATCGATAAGGCCATCGTTGCTGAATCAGTCCGCTGGGGTGACGTGCAGGCCAGCACGCCCTACGGTAACACAACGTCATCCTCGAGTAATATTGAGAACGATTTCTATCCTCCCACAATCAATAACCCTATCTACTTCACCCGCGAGCAGCACTGGGTGACCGAGCGGGATAACGTGATTTCCAATTACTTCCCCACCCTGCACGACCAGTCGCAGAGCCGCTCGTTCATCCGTGAGCTCCGTTCACGGGACCTCTATCCAGATGTTGATCCTCCCGTCTTCTCCCAACTCGGAGGCGTGGTCCCCGTCGACTTTACCCTCAGTCTGATTACAGACAATGGAGCCATTTACTACACGACAGATGGCAGTGATCCGCGTGAATCGGGTGGAGGGGTCAATCCTCGCGCGGACACCTTCGGGGGACCAGCCAGTGAGGAACTGGTGTCGATCGATTCGACTGGTTGGACTTACCTTTCCATCGGCCAGGCGCAGTCTGACAGCAACGTGGTATTCGGAGCCGCAGGATACGGGCCTACCGACTGGAAGCATCCGTTATTTAATGACTCCTCCTGGCTCCAAAACCTTGAGGCTCCCTTTGCCGGTCCAGGAGACACCAGTGTCGATGGGATCACTCCCAACACCCTGATTGATTTCGGAGGCTTCGGGGCACGTTGGCCGACGAGCTACTTCCGTAAGGACTTTCAGGTCACTGACGCCGCTGACTTTTTTGAGCTTAATGTCTCCGCCATCCGGGATGACAAGATGATCGTTTACCTGAACGGTCGGGAAATCTACCGGGATGACTTTGGAATGGCTGTTGTCACCCACGATGATTTTGCCCTTTCAACGATCTCCGAAACCGTCCCAGCCACTTTCATCTACACTCTAAGTCCTGGTGAGTTAGTGGAAGGGATGAATACCCTTGCGATCGAGGTTCACAGCGAAAAAAGAGGAGACTCCGACATCGGCCTGCAGGTCGAGATTTTCGGCAAGAAAACCGGCCCGGGAGGAAATACTCTGAATCTTACTTCCTCCGGAACCGTCAAGGCCCGCACCCTTTCCGATGGCGGTGAGTGGTCACCCCTGCGTGAGGCTGACTTCATCGTCGGCACTCCTGCTGCGGCCGGGAATTTGGTGATCTCCGAGATCATGTATAACCCGCAGGGGCCGGACGATGATCGCGAGTTTATCGAAATACTAAACATCAATCCTTCTGTCTCCGTGGATCTCACCGATGTCTCTTTCACCGATGGCATCCTCTATACCTTCCCAACTGGATTTATCCTTGGACCACTGGAGCGGGTTGTCGTTGTCCAGAACCGCGATGCCTTCGTCGCTGAATATGGCGACACCGGTATCATCATTGCCGATGGAACTTACACCAGCAACCTCTCGAACAGCGGAGAGACCATCGTGCTTATAGATAATGCCGAGAACGAGATTCTGAGTTTCAGCTACGATGACAATGCTGCTCTCGGCTGGCCGACCGCGGCTGATGGGTTTGGTCCTTCGTTGGAACTCATCTCTCCACTGGCTAGTCCAGATCATGGACTAGCCGCCAGCTGGCGCGCATCCGCCAATGCCAAGGGCAGCCCCGGAAGCGGGGAACTCGTTGGAGCAAACCTCGAAGACGATGCTGACAGCGATGGCATCAACGTCCTTGGTGAGTATTTCTTTGGCCTCAGTGATGACAGTTCAGATCTCAATCCCACCACTCTGACTGCGACTGCAGACGGCTTTATCTTTAGCTTCGCACGCAATCCTTTCCCTGTCGGGATCAATTGGGAAATTCAAAGCTCCAACAACCTGAAAAACTGGGACACCGCCACCGAAATCACCAGCGGACCGGTCACCCTAGGAGCAGATGGACGGCTGAACGAATCGGGAACCATTCCCCTCTCAGATGTGAAGCGATTCTACCGCGTGATAGTTACTCCTGCACCATAGGCTACTGAGAGATTTCTAGTGGATCATCAGGCGAATCGAGGCTTCACTGAAGCCATGTCCGATTCGCCTGATTCTTTTCAATACCCTCGCTCCGCCTACGATGAGCTGGATGGCATCATCTACCTCCCACGCATGCTTGATAAGATGCGCCTCATGCACGCTGGGACCCTGCATCCTGACTTGCACGCGAACCTCGGGCTCGCAATGGATCTCTGGACCTGCCAGTTCCTTGGAGTCGATTATCATGAACTAAAGACCCAGGTCCTCGCCGGAGCTTCGGATGAGGATGCCCTCGTCTGGGCCCGGAAACACGGCGTAACCCGCGCGGATTTTGAACTCACCTGGTTCACCTCTCACATCAAGAAGTTTGGCTTCAAAGATCAGATGAGCGGACGACTGCAAGAACGACTTCGGGAATCAGGCTTCGAAGACCGCAGCGATATTCAGACCTTCATGGACTACATTGAAGTCGATGAAGGCCGTGATCTGCCCAACTAAAACTCACTGCAATCAATGAGCGACTTCCACTATCAAGCCCCCTTCCCCCTCGGTCCGGATCCCACCGAATACCTTCAGCTGTCATCCAACTTCGTCAGCACCACTGAATTTGAGGGTCAGGAGATTCTTAAAATTGATCCACAAGCTCTGCGCTTTCTTTCCAATGAGGCCATCAAGGCAATCTCATTTAAGCTTCGCACTTCACACCTACAGCAGGTGGCCTCGATTCTCGATGATCCGGAGGCGAGCGAAAATGACCGCATGGTCGCGCTCATGCTCCTAAAGAACGCCGAGATTGCCTCCCATGGAATTCTCCCAGGATGTCAGGACACGGGCACCGCAATCGTCATGGGTAAGAAAGGTCAGCAGGTCTGGACCGGCGGAGACGACGCCATTCCCCTCTCGGAGGGAATTCACAAAACCTACCAGGAGGAAAACCTCCGCTACTCCCAGGTTTCGCCCACCAGCATGTTCGAGGAGACCAATACCACAACCAATCTCCCCGCACAGATCGATCTCTACGCCACCCCCGGTCAGGAATACAAATTCCTCTTCATGACCAAAGGTGGTGGCTCCGCCAACAAATCCTTTCTCTACCAGGAGACCAAAGCTCTTCTGAATCCCAAACGACTCATGGAGTTCGCCATCGAAAAAATGGCGAGTATTGGCACCTCCGCCTGTCCGCCCTATCACCTGGCCTTCGTGATCGGTGGCACCTCGGCGGAGAACACCCTCAAGACCGTGAAACTCGCCTCGGCCCGCTATCTCGATGAGCTTCCGACCACCGGAAACGAACACGGTCGCGCATTCCGCGATCTCGAATGGGAGGAGAAGCTTCTCAAGGCCGCTCGCGAAATCGGAATCGGGGCGCAATTCGGCGGAAAGTATTTCGCGCACGATGTCCGCGTCATCCGCCTCCCTCGTCACGGAGCCTCCTGCCCCGTCGGGCTAGGTGTCTCCTGCTCAGCCGACCGACAGGCCAAGGCCAAAATCACCAAGGACGGCATCTTTCTCGAGAAGCTCGAAGAAGATCCCGGTCGCTTTATCCCCGAAAAATATCGCGACTGGAAATTCAAAGGCATCGAGATCGACCTCGACCAGGGAATGGAAAGCACCCTCGCCACTCTCTCAAAGTATCCCGTCACCACTGCGGTCTCATTGACCGGCACCATCATCGTCGCACGGGACATCGCTCATGCGAAGCTGAAGGAGATCCTTGAAGCAAAGGGAGAATTCCCCTCTTACTTCAAGGACTACCCGGTCTATTACGCTGGCCCTGCCAAAACTCCGGAAGGCATGGCCTCCGGCTCCTTCGGCCCCACCACCGCCGGACGTATGGATCCCTATGTCGATCTCTTCCAGGAAAACAATGCCTCCATGGTCATGCTGGCTAAAGGCAATCGTTCGCAGATGGTCACCGACGCCTGCAAAAAACACGGTGGTTTCTACCTGGGCTCCACCGGTGGCCCCGCCGCCCTCCTCGCCAAAAAGCACATCAAAAGCCAGGAAGTCGTAGATTTCCCCGAACTCGGAATGGAAGCCGTCTGGAAGATCAAAGTCGAAAACTTCCCCGCTTTCATCCTCGTCGACGACAAAGGCAACGACTTCTTCAAGCAGATCACCCAGTGCCCTGTCTCCTGATCTCCAGAAGACCGAGCGCCCCCCTACCGCATCTCAAATCGCCCCTTCAGCTCGCTCACGACCTCGATGGCTTCACCACCGCGGACGGTTTCGATGGCGTAGAGATACCAGCCCCATTCATTATCCCAGAAAAAGGTGCGGGTCTGCACTTCACGGCGGCGGCCGCCGTTTTTAATCACCGGAGCGATGAAGGTGACGCAGACGCCCTCCTTGGCGGTGGTCGATTTATCAAGTTTTCGGTCCACCTTTTGCATCGGCCCAATGTTCACCTCGTTATTACGCACCTGATTGGCTTCGGAGATGATCTTTGCCGCCACAGTACGGGTGAGGGCGTTTTTTTCACGCGCGAAGGCGGATGAGGTGAAATTGAGGGCAACGACAAGAACGAACAGGCGAGTGAAAGTCTTCATGAGATCTATTAAGACTCCGTTCCCGCCTAAAAATTCATTGGATTTGCGAAAAATCAGTCCGACAAGTTCCACTTGGCAACCAGCCCTCCTCCGCCTTATCGTCCCGCCCCCCTCAAAAAAGGCCACGCGGGCACGCAACTTGCACCACTACGCACACAGAGCTTCCCACCATGAACTTCTACGATCCACGCCACACTCCAGATTCCTCAGGAACCCTCCACGAATGGTCCAATGAGACCGCCAACTGCGGAATGGGTGCGATTGCGAATCTGAGGGGTGAGAAGACTTATCAGATCATCGACTACGCGATCACCTCGGTCTGCAATATGACCCATCGTGGTGCGGTCGATGCTGATATGAAGACCGGTGATGGCTCCGGACTCCTTTCCCAGATCCCCCGCCCTCTCTTCGCGAAGGCGGCTGCAGCTTTCAATTACACCGGCGATGCCGATGACCTTGCGGTGGGTGTTTTCTTCCTGCCGGAGGATGCGGCTGCGCAGATCAAGTCCTTCACCGAATCGGTTCTGGCGAAGCGCAAGATCCCCTTCATCGGCTGGCGTGAGGTCCCCGTGAATCCAGACGAACTGGGTGAACTGGCCAAGAAGACCCGCCCCGTGATCACCCACCTTCTCACAAGCAAGCCCGCCGAGGTAGAGGCAGATCATTTTGAAAGACTCCTCTTCCTGGTGCGGCGTGAAGTGGAGAAAGAGTTTAAGGAGCTTGCC
>CALBVA010000280.1 GCA_937969125.1 uncultured Verrucomicrobiales bacterium
CCCGAAATTTTTTCCCTTTTCCGACGCTAAGTTTGTGATCTCCGGCGATCATGATGTGAGCGGTTTCCGGTGACTGGTAGTTGTATTGCCCGTCAGGGAGGCGTTGGCCATCGATGAACATTTCGTCGACATGAAAGCGGGCGCGTTTTGGCTCGATCCGGCTATCGCTTGAGATTTCCAACCGTCTGATGCCAGTTGATCCGGTGCAATATCCCCGTAGCCAGCAGTTCGGGCCGGTGAGGACCACGGTTGATTTTCTCAGCACGTCATTTCGGAAGGGTGCCAGGGTGCCTTCTTCGATGACCCAGCGACCGCGAAACTCATCGGTGGTGGCATTGAGATATATGAATTCCTCCCGGTCTCCATTGATCCGGATGTCATGATCGCCGAGAAGTTTTCCCTGGAGAATGAAGTCCTTCGGCTGGAGGATGGCTCGATCCGGAAGCCGGAAGAGAGTCTCTGCTTCGATGTGAATGCGCCCGCCAATGAGTTCCCTGGCGAACAGGGCGTGGCGGGGGGCGAAGTTCACGACGCCGCCGCGCAGACGTAGGTCGGCGAAGGCCAGCCAGCCGACGTTGCCTTCGGGCTCGAGAGTGGAGCCCGATTCCATGACGAGGGAGTGGCCCCCGAAGTATTCCAGCCCGCGTGGATCATAGGTGCCATTCAGGGTGATGCCATCGGGCACGTGATAATCGATGGGTGGGACGGTGAGTTTGTCCTCTACATGACGTGCGCGCAGAGGCATCGGCCCGTCCCAGGTTTCCGCGCGGTCCCATCGGCCGGATTGTCTTGCCGTGACGATGCGCGGGGCGCCCTCCGTGACTTCGATCCGAGGCAGGAAAACATCTGGCGTGGTGGTATTGCCAAATTCCTCCTCGACGATCACCGGTGACTTACCCTCCAGATTATATCGTTTCAGGTCGTTAGCTTTCTTATAGTGACCGGGTGGGATGGGGTGACCATTGATAAAGAGGCTCCGGAAGGTGGTCTCTGCCGCGATCTCAATGAAGCCGTTATTTAAAAGACGGGTGGGGCCGAGGCGACAGCCATCGAGTGAGCGCAGGACGCCACGGTCGATGGTGATCGGTCCGGGGCCGGCAGCATTCGGTCCCTTGAAATCAATGTCGCCCTGAATGAACCAGCCACCCGTAAACTCCGAGCAGTCACCTTCCATCTTCACGGGGGCTCCTTGTTTCGGAGGAGCGAGGAAGATGGGGGAGGTTCCGATGAGCTTCGAGCGGATGATGAGATGATTCGCCGCGGTGCGACCGGTGGTCATGGTGGAGGCCTGGAGGACGTGGATAGTGCCTGTCAGGATACCGGTGGAGTTGCTGAAGTCACCGAGGGCGCGATAAAGTTCCGGGTAATCATCAGGGGTGATCATTCGCACCAGCTCTGAGGTGATGGTCCCACCATCGAGCCGGAGATCATCAATGTGGGCCTCTCCGGGGAATCCTGCGATAATCAGGCTGGAGGAAGATTCCAGGGTGAGACTTTTTCCAGGGAAGGTGGTATTGGAAGAAATGTCAGCGGAGGGAAATTCCGGGACTTCCGGGCCGGATTTAACATTCGTCTGCGGGGTGAAGTGGATCAGATGCGCTTCTTCACCGGCGATGAAATGATTCAGCCGCATCTGCTCGGGGCTGACTCCCGGCCACATCAGGTCCGAGGTCCAGGGGCGCGTGACCGGCCTGTCGAAGATTGGGCTGCGAGTTACCCCGGGCACCAGCGGGCCGACTTCCGGAGGTCGGGTGAGCTTCCACGCCATGGCACCGCCAATGAGTGCCGTGATTCCTGATCCGATAAAAACCCGACGAGAGAGCGGTGGGGTGGGGGTGAATGCCGCCCTCATCTCGCTGGCAAACTCCCCTGCAGATTCGAAGCGAGCCTCCGGTTCTGAACTGAGAGCGCGGCGCATAACGGGATCTGCGCTTTTCGGCACGCCCTCGATTTCCGAAATATCCCGGAAATGCCCCATCGGAAGCTTGCCAGTGAGCAATTGGTAAAAGATCACTCCTAGACTATAAAGATCGGTCTGCACGCTGTCTGACTCGCCCTCAGAATAGAGCTCTGGAGCGAGGTAGTGAACGGTCCCGACCTGGGTGCCGGTCCGAGTAAGGGACATTTGGGAAATCGTGCGGGAATTGTCCTTCGCCAGACCGAAGTCCGCGATCTTCAGCTCAGAGGAATCGGCATTGAGGAGAAGATTGGACGGCTTGAGGTCTCGGTGAAGGAGGCCCTGTTCATGAAGGTGAGCCAGACCCTCGCAGACTTGCTCGATGTATTGCATCGCGCGTTTCGGTTCTAATTGTCCCAGTTCCCCGAGATCGCCGCCGGGCATGTCATCCATCACGTAGAATGGCTGCCCGTCACCAGTGATATCATGCCGATGGGCTCGAATGAGGCGCGGATGATCCAGCGAGGTCAGGATGGCAATCTCGCCCGTGAAGCGTTTTTGGAGGAGTGGATTGGCAGCCAGTTCGCGTGGGAGGAGCTTGATCGCGGACTTGCTGCCATCAGGATTTTCCACCCGGTAGACGGCGGCCATGCCACCCCGCCCGATGAGCGAAATGACCTTGAGATCTTTAATCGCGAGGTCCAGATCTTTGGCGGTCGGCGGCTCCCAGGGTCTGGGCTGATCCGAATAATAAGAATCTGACGGCACGTCATCGCCCATGCCGATCTTCAACAGTCCCCGAGGGTCTGGCACTGTAGTTTCCATTAGTTCTTACCGAGAGCGTTAAAAAGAGCCTGAAGCTCGCTGTCGATCTCGTCCTCTGTAGCGACCGTCTTGGCGACTTCGCTACGGAGGATCTTCTGGTATTTTTGCTTCATTCGATGAATGGCGGCCTTGACTGCCGAGGTCGAGGATTTCAGACCCTTAGCCAAATCCTCGTAGGTCGGCTGACTGGAGGTCTCGGTGAGCCGGGGAAAAAGTGCCTGGAACCAGACCTCGCGGCCACGGGATTCATACTCCTCGCGTAGCGACCGTGTGGTGAGTTCGATCAGCTGGTGAGCCCAGCGGCGGTCGAACTCTCGATCGCTGATATCTTTCACCCCGGGTTCAATGAGTTCCTCCTCGAAAGGGAGATGGGTGGCTGTTCCACCTCGCTTATCCCGCGTCCGGTGTCGGTGGAAATTCAATGCCCGGTGCTTGGCTGCCGTCATAAGGTAGTTCCTCATTCGCCCTTTGGTCGGATCGAGGTCCGGAAATTGGTCAGCATTGTAAATTCCAGCAAAGACTTCCTGGGTCAGATCCTCGGCATCCTCGTTTGAAACGCCCATCGAACGGAGAAAGGACTTCACCGGGCTCCAGTAATCACGGCAGAATTTTTCCACCTCTTTTCTGGCCAGTCCTGACTGCGACTTCGTCTTGATCGCCAGGATCAGACTCCACTGAGTTGTTGGGAAATGTTTTGGGGGACTCACAATCTTACTGACTGACACCTAAAGAGGCGAAAGATTCTCTTGGATTTTAACAGCTTACCAGATCAAAGCGACTTAAGGAAATTTTTGTAACAGGTGGGAGTGCCGAGACTGCAACTCCCGTGCCAAAAGAATTTCATTCCAGAAAATTGCTGAATTCCTCTTGCCAGAGAAGGCCTCTCTGATACAGAACCCGCCTCCGCCACTCTGCAAACCGCAGATTCGTGGAAATTCCTGAACATTTACGACCATGGCACGACTCTTCGGCACAGACATCCCAAACGAGAAGCGTATTGAAGCCTCTCTTCCATACATTTTTGGCATCGGCTCTTCCACTGCGGGCCGCATTCTTGAGCAGGCTGGAGTCAGCCCGGACATTCGCACCGGCGAGCTCAGTGAAGAGCAGCTGGTGAAAATCGCCACTGTTATTCAGAATGAAGGAATCCTCATTGAAGGTGACCTTCGCCGTGAGAAGCAGGGCCAACTGAAGCGTCTGTCCTCCATTAACTGCTACCGCGGTATCCGCCTGAAGCGCGGCCTTCCCGTTCGCGGACAGCGCACCCGCACCAATGCACGCACCCGTAAGGGTAAGCGCAAGACCGTCGGTGTTGCCAAGTAAGCACCTCGCGGTGACTTGCTGACCAAAGATTTTTCCATACCACAATGGCTGAAGAAAACAAAAATGAGGAGACCGAGGAGGTCGTTGCTGATGCAGCGGCTACCCCTGCGGAAACTCCAGCCCCTGAGGCGGCTACTGAAGAAGTAGCTCCAGAAGCAGCAGCCGATGAGGCCGCCGCTCCTGTTGAGGGTGAAGCAGCAGCCGAGGGCGATGCCCCGGCACCGAAGGAAGAGAAGAAGCGCGATATTTTTGCGGAGCTTCTCGGAGAAGAGGATCCTGACAAGGTCAAGATTCACAAGTCCAAGAAAAGCAAGAACGTCACCAAAGGTCTCGTTCACGTCACTGCGACTTTTAACAACACCACCGTCACGGTGACTGATGAGCGTGGAAACACAATCGGCTGGTCCTCCGCTGGTAAGATGGGCTTCAAGGGGTCTCGTAAGAGCACCGCATATGCTGCCCAGGTTGTTTCGCAGGATGCCTGCCGTCAGGCCATGGCTCATGGATTGAAGGAAGCCGTCGTTCGTGTCAAAGGCCCCGGTGCCGGACGTGAATCTGCCGTTCGCGCCGTTCAGGGAGTGGGTGTCGATGTCACCGAAATCCGAGACGTTACCGCCATCCCTCACAACGGCTGCCGCCCCAAGAAGGCACGTCGCGTGTAATTTATCTTCAACCTTAATTTTAGAAAGACAGATCAATGGCACGTTACACCGGCCCAAAAGATAAAATCAGCCGCCGCTTTGGAGTCCCTCTCTTTGGGCCTTCGAAAGCACTTGAACGCCGTAATTACCCTCCGGGTCCTCACGGGCTTCGCTCTGGACGTCGAAAGAAGTCCGATTACGCGATCGCTCTTGGCGAAAAGCAAAAGCTCAAGTTCATCTACGGAGTTCTTGAAAAACAGTTCCGCGGATACTTCGCAGAAGCAGGACGCCGCCGCGGTATTACCGGCGACATCATGCTCCAGCTTCTCGAGACCCGCCTTGACAACATTTGCTACCGTCTCGGCTTCGGCAACACCCGTCAGGCCGCTCGTCAGCTCGTAAACCACGGTCACGTCCTCGTGAACGGTAAGAAGCTTGATATTGCTTCCTATCAGGTTCGCGCAGGTGATGTCATCAAGATCGGCAGCCGCGCTTCTTCGCAGCAGCTCGGACTCCGCATGCTCGACCTCACTCAGTCGGTTCCTCTTCAGGACTGGTTGACTCTCGACCGCGAGAAGATGGAAGGAACCGTCGCCCGTCTCCCTGAGAAGGACGATATTGACGCACCAGTCAACCTCCAGCTTATCGTCGAACTTTACTCTCGTTAATTCAGGAGAAGTTCCTCGCTGCAAAGCATTTCAAAAGCCCTGCTCCTTTATCGGAGCAGGGCTTTTTCTTTTAATCGTTGAGGGTTCTGATTCCTCACAGTTTGCAGTGACCTGCAGGTTTAGCCGAAGCTCACTGCCGCTGCCATCGTCTTCGGTGGGATCACCGACACTTTTGATCCCACAGTTGTAGTGGAATGAGCTCCCGACTTCTTTCGCGTGAAAATGGAGGATTAGGCC
>CALBVA010000281.1 GCA_937969125.1 uncultured Verrucomicrobiales bacterium
CCCAGTTCAAATTGCCCCATTCGGCAACCATAACGATGAGGAAATAGCGCATAAAGTTTGCAAACCAAATCAACGGAAGAACCAAAAGAAAAAGGACCAATTGCTTCCACCGGATTCGCTGAGCGTAGTACGCGAACATTACCGAGAGCATCAAGGGCCACATGAGAACGAAAAACTGCCGACTCGAAAGGCTGGCGAAATCGAACCTGCTTCCAGAAGCCAATAAGGCGTTTCCCTCCAACACGAGTTCCATCCCGAGCATGGTTCCAAGTTGGTGGCAAACGGGAGCAAAACCAGCTACGATGCTATTCAAGAGGATTTCAAGATTCGGAATTGGAATCAGAAACCACAGACAGAAAGCAGGGAAAAGGAAGTGCTTCACCACCCCCCATCCGCAGAGAATCTGCACAAATCCGGTGAGAACGAAGGGCAGGCTAAGAAGCGAAATCCTCGGTTGTTCCAATCTCACCCCGATCAGAAAGAAAATCAGGCCCGGCATCAGGAGGAGGAGTCCGAGGTAGGATGGCTTCACCTTCTCTCGCTGTGCTCTTTTCCATGACACCAAAAGCATCAGTCCAATACTGAATAGGACAAAAGGCCCATAGAAGATTCCACGAACGGCCTTGCAAGCAAGCCACGTCCAAGCAGCCAGAGAGCTACTTAAAATAAATCGCGGAAACACCGGATAAAACAGGATCACCCCCAGCAAGATCGCCGCCGCAAGAATCACTATCCACTTCGTCGAGGGTGCTGTCTCCCGTAATGTTTGGCGCAGCTCCATAGGCTTATTTCTTCAAGACACGATACCAGGCCGTGAAAGCACGTTCAATATTCGAAGGCGACCAGACCAGCCATTCATCGAGGCTTTTGGGTAGTTGATATTCCTTCGCAGCGGCCTTGGCTTCGGTTCCGGCTTCATGGGATTTTCGACAGGCCGCTTCGATCTCGGCGAGGAACTCGCGGTATACCTTCACATCCGCCTGATCGGCCACCGTGCCATGGCCGGGGACAATGAGGGCCTTGTCATCGAGATCATCGAGCACCTTGCCAAAGTCGTTCAGGAGGTTGGGGGTCGCGTCTCCGTAATTTGGAAAAACACGGTTGAAGTAGAGGTCCCCCGTCCACACCACCTGCGGGTCGCTAATCTCGATGGTGACATCACTCGCAGTGTGCCCTTTTCGCGGAACCACGGTGACGGTCCGACCGCCGAGATCGATTTTAGTTGGTTCGGTAGCACTGAGTGACTGGACCTCATTGAAGGGCTGAATGACAGTCTTGGCCTTGGCGAAATTTTTCTCCGCCGCAGTCTGCGTAGACTTTGTCACCCAAGTACGAATATTCCCGTACCCGGGATGCCCATTGACATGATCTCCATGGAAGTGCGAGACCACCAGATCAGTCGGCTTCTTTCCGGTGAGCTTTTCAGCCTGAGCCGCGATCCACTGTGCGCCCTTCGGGCTCATTGTCCCCTCCACTACCAGCACGCCGGTCTTTCCAGCAATGATGCCGCTATTGCAGACGGTCGTGAAGTCCTTGTTGTCAAAGGCCGTGGAAACCATCGCCCACACTCCAGGTGTGACCTCCTCCAGACGGCCCCACTTCTCCGTCGCCACCACCCTTCGTTTCACCTCCTTTGCAAAAAGATGACCGAGCCCGAAGGAGCCCAGCCCGGCGAGATAAACACCGCAGGAGGATGACTGCTGTAAAAAATGGCGACGTGTCATTTCACCAGCCTAGCGAAGGCAGCCCACCACGCAAGGTGACAGTAATCACAAACCCAACACGCACGCACGGCACCGATCGACCGGAGGGTCACGCTTCCAACCTCATTCACACAATCCGCCCAAAAAACGGGTTTAAAAAAAATCGCCCCTCCCCTTGACGGTTCTCATTACCAGGATTAACACTCAATTAGCTGACCTATCGATAGGTCAGCTAACTCGAAAAAAATTATGAGCAAAAAAGCAATCATCGTCGGAGGGTCCACCGGAATGGGACTGGAATCAGCCAAACGCCTCGCGGCGCGGGGTGTCGAAGTCACTCTCATCGGTCGCGACCAAGGAAAACTCGATGCAGCGGCTGAGCAGGTCCGCGCGGCAGGTTCACCGGAGGTTCAAACCAAATCGCTCGATCTTTATGATCGGGCTGCCGTGGACGCCTACATCGCGAGTCTGGATGCCTGCAGCGCCTGTGGACCGGATTACCTGATCAATGCCGCCGGTTACTTCTCCCCGGCCCCTTTCCTGGAGCATACTCGTGAGAACTACGCGCAGTATCACGATCTCAATGAATCGACTTTCTTCATTACCCAGGCCATTGCCAAAAAGATGACAGCCCGGGGCTCCGGAAGCATCGTTAACATCGGATCGATGTGGGCAAAGCAGGCCATCAAAGCCACTCCTTCCTCGGCCTACTCCATGGCCAAGGCGGGCCTCCATGCGCTCACCCAGCACCTCGCCATGGAGCTTGCTGATAGCGGTGTTCGCGTCAATGCGGTCTCCCCGGCAGTCGTCGAAACACCGATCTACGGAGCCTTTATCGAGCCGGCTGAAATCCACAATGCGCTCCAGGGGTTCAATGACTTCCACCCCATTGGTCGGATTGGACAACCGCAGGACGTCGCATCAGTCATTGATTTTCTCCTGAGCGACGAGGCGGCATGGGTCACCGGAGCAATCTGGGATGTCGATGGTGGAGTCATCGCAGGCCGAAACTAGCAAACCGCCCACTGTCTCACTACAGACCGGATACGCTCGTCATGCGGGCGTGTCCGGATCTTCCGTCTTCTCTTTCCCCGTTATCGGGCGAGAGCCTCCAGATGTCCCAAGCTGGTTCCACAGCAACCACCGAGAATCTGCACTCCATGCACTTCATGAAGCCGATGCATCTCCGCAGACCAATGACCGATTGGATCGGCATGAGTCTCACTCGCCTCATCAAGCGTCGCGACATCCTTTGAGGATCCATTCGCCTGAATCCCGACCAATCTGTCCAATTCTCCCCTTTGATAACGCTTCAGAATAAAAGACGGATGAGTGCAGTTCACATAATAACCGAGGGGCGGCACAGAGACCGCTGAATCGACTTCCGCCATTGCCTCCGGGAGCGGTGTCCCGTCTAACACCAGCCCATCAGTGCCGGTACAGAAACTCATGAAGTAAGGCTTCCCGGATCGCGCCATCTCAGTGGCGATGCCAATGGCCTCTCCAACATTGGGCAGGGTCTGCGTTTGAAGAAAGTCCGCCGAAGTGGCTGCGAGCTCCTCAATCTGCCCCCGATGAAATGATGCAGCAGCAGCGGCGGGCGGAGCCAGCTCTGGCCGATAGCAATCATTCTGCGGCCCCACCAATGCTCCCACCAGGATGGGAGCTTCCGTCTGAAAATCCTCTCTCAGCCGAATCATAAACTCGACGGCATCAGCATTGATCGATGCTCTCACTCCGGCTTCCGCGACTCTCTGTGAATCGAGACGCCATGTCGGCGCTGTGAGTAGCAATGGAAGCCCGGCACGACTCGCAACGGTGAGATACTCCCGATAAATGGAAGTCATTGCCGCCCTCATGTCATCAGGCCCGTAAATGAGAGGTGTGTGAAAAAGAGTGGGATGCAAGGTCACGGCGGGGCTCCGCCGTAAGCGCTCCGCAATCGCACACTCAGTGAGAATACGATCGTAATTAGCAAGAAGCTCCGCGATTTTCATACCACGACATCTTTAATCCAGCGGCCGACTTTATCCAGGTGGGAGGGTTGGTCAGTCAGTGCTGCGAAGGTGATGGCTCCTTCCAAAGCTGAGAAGATCGCCGCTGCTGCTTCTGACTTCTTTTTCAGAGCCATTTCGGGGAACTGCTTTGTAAGGCCTTTCTTTAGCCATTGGATATTCTTCGCCGTGAATTCCTCAAGAATTTCCCGCACCGGCTGCGGGAGACGCCCGGCCTCCGCTGCGAGGACACCACAAACACAAGCAGACTGATGGGTGACGAGAGATTTCTGGAACGCCTTGATGTAAAAATCCAGTGGTTTGCCATGGGAGTCCGGATCCCCGAGGCCTTCAAGAAATTCGCAGGTATAGCGCTGGGTCAGGGCCACCCCGAGGGCTTCCTTCGTGGGGAAGTGATAGTGAATGCTGGCAGACTTCACACCCAACTCTGTGGCAATCTGCCGAAAGCTAAACGAATGGTATCCGCCTTCACGAATCATTCTGAGCGCGCATTCGACGATGCTGCTGGCCGTGCCATTCATGAACGTTCCCTACACCGCTGACCTGTCGGTAGGCAAGTTTGTAAGTTGATGCACTTCAGCGACCAAACGATCGTAAGACCACGCAATCAGACCCGGAGTCCACCGGCGGGATCGTCTCCTTGATAAAGATGGGTTCAGCTTGCCATCGCCGCGAATATCGAGAAGAGGAGGGCGTATTGAATACGCACACTCTCAATGAAGCCCCTCATTCTAATCCTAGCCCTAATCCTGACCGCTCCCGGTCAGGATAAAAAAACACCGATGAGCCGCGTCACCCTGAGCCTCTCCGGCTTAAAGCCTCAGCTCAGTGACTACCCTACGCCCATCCCACCAAAGGAGATTCCAACATCAGTCCCGCTTCCGGACCCTGGTGAGAGCTGGATTCTCAAGCCCTCCTTCTCCGATGAATTCGCGGGCGATAAGATCGATCTGAAAAAGTGGACGGTCCGTGACGATCAAAAGCGTTTCAATGGTTTTTGGCTGAAGAAAAATGCCCGGGTGGACGGTAAGGGATTCCTCCATCTCACCACCACCCGTGATATGAAGGGGGATGAAATCTCGTATGCCGGCGGGGCCTTGGAATCGCGGAAATCATTCCAACAAACCTACGGATACTTCGAGTGTCGTGCCCAGCTTCAGCGATCCAGTGGAGACGGTTATCATTGCTCATTCTGGCTGCAGTCAGACGGCACGGGTGACGAGACAGATGAGGGACGAAACGGTACCGAAATCGATGTCATCGAAAAATTCAAGAAAGACGGGAAGATCCAACACGCCCTCCACTGGGACGGATACAAGGAGGCCCATGCCAAATGTAACTTCTCCTTCCCCTGGCCCGGCATCACCCGGGGGTTCCACATCTTCGCCGTGCTCTGGACGCCGGAGGAATACATTTTCTACATCGATGGTGTGGAAACCTGGCGGACCAAGGCCGGCGGGGTTTCCCAGGTGCCGGGGTTCATTCGCCTCACCACCGAATTCAGCCAGGGATGGAATGGCGATATCGCAAAGGCCGGGCACCTGCCGGACTCATTCATCGTGGACTACGTGCGCGCCTGGTCGCTGGAGAAGAAGGCTCTTTCAGCGGAGTAATGATCTTCCCTCCGAGCTGAATGAATACGGTCGCCAGTCCTTCGAAAAACTCGGCATGTCATGGTTTCACTGGAACATCGTGAAGCACGCGGAACTCGAAAAGTATTGGTTCGAAATTCAACTCCCCGACGCGCGGAAAAAGGGCTACCTTTGTCTTCTCCGAAGACAGGAAAAAGAAGTGATGCCTAAAACCGAAACCGAGCTAAAGGAAGCTCCGAAGACCACCCTCTCCAAGTGGGCCGCCTACCTGCTGGATGATCTCATCAAGGTCCCCGGCACGGACCGGCGGGTCGGCCTGGATCCCCTCATCGGTCTCATCCCAGGTGCCGGAGACTTCGTCAGCTCCGCCGCCGGGCTCACCCTGCTCGGCGCGGGGATTCAGAAAGGCGTTCCGAAAAGCGTCTATCTCCGCATGGCCGCTAATTGGACCCTCAATGCCCTCGTCGGCGCGGTCCCCATTCTCGGTGATCTTTTCTCCTTCTGGTATAAATCCAACTCGCGAAACCACACCCTCCTGCGTGCCCATCTCGATGACGTCACTGACCACGAGGCCGAGAGCCAGGGCTGGACGCCGGTCATCATTCTCGGAGTGATCATCGCCCTCGTCTTTGCCTCGATCAGTGCTGTCGCCTGGTGGGGCATCCGCCTCATCTGGACTTAAAAACCAGACCAATGGCTCCCTGGATGACATCCATCCTAATCACCCTGGGTGGCGCGCTAGCTGCCATCGCCTTCTGGTGCCTGACGCTCTCTATAATTTCGCTCATGGGCTGGCGAAAACTCGCCAGCCGTTTTCGGGCTCATTCCTCAGCAGAGCAGCGTGATCTCGTGATTCTACCGATGGAAGGAATGACCATCGGTCGCTTCACCTCTTACAATCACTGTCTGGACATCTCCGTCAGAGCGGAGGGGCTCTACATCCAGTCATGGAAGATCTTCGCCTTCGCTCATCCATCTCTTCTTGTTCCCTGGTCGGAGCTGCGCTTCCTCAGGGAAGCCAACAGCCTCTTCGGTAAGAAATTCCTCTACGACCTCGGCACTCCACGCCTCCAGCGGGTCACCTTTTCCGGGAAAGTCCACCAAGCCATTGCGAAACAGCAGCGCTAACTTCCGGAGCACTAGAGTCCGGCAAAGACCGAGCGCAGCCGAAGCTCGATGGCGGGATCATTCTGATCTCTCCGACCAGCTAAAATTAGCGTAGTAAGCTCGTTGATCATCATTTCGATGCGAGCCCGCAGGTTGTCGCGCTTGACCTTGGACTCCTGAATGACCCAGAGACAAGCCATGACAAGAGACTCAATGACCTCCCCCTCCTCCGGATGCAGGGCCTCATTGAGCCGCTGCTCTGCCATCAGACATTTCTTCTGAGAAGCCCGGTAATCAGTCCGCATCTCGGAAAAACCCTTCATTTCAGCAGTGAGGAAAGCCTTCAAGCCCTCCCAATCACCTGCGGCCACCCCTGCTTCGGGAAGTCGCTGGCGGGATTGCGCCACCAGCTCATCAATTCGCTCCTGTGACATCTCATCAGTGAGATTCAGCACGATTTCTTCCTCGGGCGCGAATTGCGCGGCAAACTTTGCGCTAATTTTAGCAGCCAGCGCGGACTTAGTATCCGTTCCGGACATTTCACCACGGGATGGCGAGAATTGCTGAGATGATTGGATGGATAGGGATCTCATGGGATTTGACGGGTAAGAGTGAGCGAAAAGCCGCCGGATGTCGTTCTCGGCTGACAGGATAAAACCTAAGCTTTTTCATAATTTATTCCAGAAAATTAGGATTTTTAACTAAAAACCAAGGTTCTTTTATTTAAGAAAAGCGAAACAACTTGCATTTTTAGAACTTTTTACTAAAAACCAGCCATGAAACCTCGTGTCACCCTTGAGGAAGTAGCCAAACTGATCCTTGATCTGAATACGGAAGATATCGAGAGCCTCGGTGATGCCATCCCGGGAATCCTTGTCGCCAAGCGGGCCATCTCAGGATCAGAAGGCAGGCGCGAGGACGAGCAGGCTGCCGATGAGCTCCGGCAGATTCGCCAGATCCTAGATAATCCCAGAATTTCGATGAACGGTCCCGAGTGCGTCCTTCTCGGCAGCTATTTCAAATCACTGGAGGACAGCGATTCCCTCCACACCCGATCCCTCAACGTCACCCTCGACAGCTACGGTCGTAAGCCCTCCAACACCACCAGCACAGTTGAAAGTCTGGAAAAGAAGGGGCTCATGGAATTTGTCACCGGCGAGGACCTGCACGCCCACAAAACCTTTCGCCTCACCCAATCCGGCGAGCGCGAAGCTCTGGACCTCCTCAGCCGCCTCGCTCGCAGGAACTTTTCAGCGGTCGGTTAGTCACCGCCCGCTAAATTTTCGGAAAAAGTTCGCCGACTAACTCGGCGAAAATATCCTAGTGCTTTGTCAGGACTAAGATTTCAGGTAAGTGCGAAGGATATCGGAAATCTGGCAAGGCGGAGATGATCAGTGAATCGAGCATTCTCTTAGCATCGACAACGCGGCCAGATTTTCGAGAGACCAGCAGGAACCC
>CALBVA010000282.1 GCA_937969125.1 uncultured Verrucomicrobiales bacterium
GGAAAATACACCAGTCCTGTCTCTACCTTCAGCTTTCCAGAAAGCTTGGGCTACGCCATCGATATCAGCCCCCGCAAAGCACAATCATTCGTAATCCTCACTTCAAAAGGCCGCCTCGTCCTTTTTGACTAACGTCTTCAACCATTAGAAAAATGTTCGAACACATGGAAAGCATTGTGTGGGATCAACTCGACCACGCTTATGGCCGCGCAAACGATGTGCCCGACCTTCTCCGTAATCTCATTTCGAAAGATCCGGAAGTTCGTGAAGAAGCCTTTAACGAACTCTTCTCTAACATCTGGCATCAGGGAACAATTTATCGAGCCACCTCTTTTACAATCCCCACTCTGGTTGAACTCCTCGAACATTCCAAAACTCCAGATAAAGAAAGAGTAGCCCACCTCCTCTCTCTTATTGCCACTGGAACTGGCTCCCATCAAATTCATAGAGCTGACTCAAATAATCCAGAGATTGCAGCCAAGTTAAAAGACGAAGATGAATGCCTTCTTGCAATTAGGGATGCACTTGCGCCTCACATTGAAATTCTTCGACCCTATCTCAGAAGCCCTGAAGCTGAAATCAGGCAGAATGTTCGCGATGCTCTGGAAGGACACTCCAAAAACCCACCTGAAAAACTCGAACTAACTTCAGAGCAACGCCGATTTCTCCATCATGTTTTTAGTGATCCTCAACTTACCTTTTGGCTTCAATCAAATCACTGGGAGGCTACTGGAGCTGAAACAATCTCGGAAGAATCTGTCTACGCCGCAGAATGTGGAATTGTGACATACCCCAGCGGAGAAGTCCTCTGCCAATTTGGCAATGTCGACTCAATTCCTGAATCTATTCACTACATGACAGGCCCAGTCTATACTGACAACACTCCCGGATTTGATCGAAAACTTCTGGCTAAACAAAACGAAATCAGAATCACCCATGGCCCATCAAGCAGCCGTGCAGAAGATCCCGAAAATCACTACTCCACCACAGTCACCAACAAGACCAATAGACGCCTCAAAGCCACTAAGTTCGCGCCATTTTCGAAAGGCTTCCTGGGCATCAAACAACACCCCGACGAATCTTATTATTCGCCTACTCAATTCCGGGAATGGTTCCGAGTGCCCGACTCCGAAGGCTGGATTCTTCCAGGAGAAAGTGTCTGTGATCCCGATAATTACGGCAGTGGCTCTGGGGCATGGGTTTATTTCTTTGAAGATGACCGAGGACATCGAATCATCGCAACGGCTCCTCTCGGGCGGAAAATTTAGCTCAGCTGGCAGCCAACCAGGTCGCTAACTCTGCTTCGTAGGAATCCTGCCCGTGAGATAGTAAATTCGGCAAAAGGTCACCAAAAGCATTCACTTCCGCAACTGCGACCGATTCCATCGAAGAACTAATCATGAGGTCCACAGCAATGTAGTGGCACTTTGGAAAAGTAGCCGCAGCTTGCTCACAGGTATTGATTGCTTCTGTCCACACGCCGTCTCCAAGTTGCTTCTTAATATCGTTCAAATCACCTCTCGCATTTCCCAGATGAAGATTGGTGATCGGCGAGCGACTCGTGCGAGCCACGACATGCCTGACTTTTCCTGAAATCACCAGAACCCGAAAATCCACAGCTCGCCCACCCAATACGGCTTTAGGAAACCATCGCTCAACGAAGAAATTTTCCGGTCCGAGTAAATCCAGCAAAACCTCTACTTCCTGAAGCGTCTCATACCTAGACATGCGTAATGAATTGTAAAGTCCCCCCTCTTCTATCTTCACCGAGGTCGTCGCTAAAATTCGGTGATTTTGTCGCTGTAATGCAACCACACCTGATGCCGATGAACTATGCCTAGGCTTCACAAAAACGCGCCGCCTATGGCACTCGTCCATCAAACGAAAAACCTCGCTGGAATCTTGAGCTAATCCCAAAATTGGCGGTGCCGAAACCCCAGCTTCTATGAGATGATTCTGACAACGATATTTGTCAAACATCAGAGCAATTTCCTCAGGAGAATTCATCATGGGTAACGCCTCCCCCAACAATTCCTGAAGGTAGGAAAGCACTGATTGCCATCCTAGATACCACGCTCTTTGATTGCCAATACGTCCCCCCTTATAGTCCTCCTCAGAAAAAGGAATTCCTCCTCCACGGGCGACTAAAAGAGAATCAACTCGGGCATTCTCGCCTGGAGATTCGATCCTAAGAACATCACACGACTTGGCAGCCGCTTCGAGTCCGCCCTCATTTAAGAGAATTTGCTCCCATGAGACCACGACGGGGGTGGGAAGAGAAAGCCGGGCACAAGCTTGAAGAAAAAACGCCACCCGGCGGTTCTCAGGATTTCCGATGAGGAGAAAGCGCATCAACTATTCAGAGACAGCCACATAGTAATCCACTGTCCCGTCATATTCATCACCTTCCTCTTGGTCACTGACATCCACGACAGGGCCTAAGTTCGCAAACTGCGCCATGACCTCGTTACTCATGTAGTGATGATGGAGATCGAGTTTTTTGAGAGTCTTAATTTTCTCGGAGGATAAAAGCATTTTAGCGCCTTCATCCTGCAGGGTTCCCAGCGCCAAGCTTAGCTCCTCCAGTTGGTCTAAAATCGGAGCATCCACGATTTCCTCGACAACCTTATTGGTAATCTCACTATTCATGAGGCCGAGGGACTTTAACTTGGGAAAAGGATTCCCTTGGAAAAAATCGCGGAGATCATCAACCGAGATATCGGCGTCTCGTTCTTCACAGCCCAGCCAGATTTCCAATGATTCCAGCTCTGGAAAATCTGACTGGAGAATTCCTTGGAATGCTTCTTTACGAAGCCCCGCAGTCTGAATCACTAGCTTCTTTAACTTGGAGTGAGACGCTTTGGTAAAAGCAATGTTATTCTGATACCCTTCTCCACCACGAGCGTGTAACTCTTCTAACAAAGGAAAAGCATCGAGCACCGGAGCGCCGACATCTCCTTGTCCAATCCAAGTCATCTCAGAATCCTCCATCAACATCTCTCCAAGAAACAACCACCGAAGCTTTGAAAATTTCTCCTTATTCTCAAGAAGCCTTTTGACCGAATCTGCATAAAACGACTCCGCCACATCATTATTGAGGCCCAAGCTCAAGCCGACCGACTCTCCACAGGCTGGGTCTTGAAGATACTTGGCAAATTGGACTTCAAATCCTCCCCATTCTTCATTGTCCCATGTGTAGGCCAACCGATAAATGCGATAGGGACACTCCAATGCCTTCTCAGAGTTGTAGGGAACAACCGGAATGCCTTGCCACTGCTTGGTATAATCTTCAATCATGTTCTTAGGATGAGGTTAGGATAGCTGCCCCAACCTTAACCATCAAAAAGACGTGTCATTTATGAACTCACCAATCAGAGGAATCGCCTTCGACCTCGATGACACTCTCTTCTCACGCCAAAAGGCCGTCGAATTTCTGCTGAGATCTTGGAACAAGGGTCCACTCTCTCCTGCACAACTCAAAATGATTTCGGAGAAAGACGAACAAGGATATAGCGAGCGTAGCGAATTTTTCTCATGGCTCGGATGCTTTCTTAACTTGGATCGTTCCGGATCCGAGCTTCAGCTCCGCTTCATTCAGGAACTCCCCCGTCACATTCCTCGGCAAACAAGTTCGATAGATATTCTCGGAAAACTTCAAAACGCCGGATATTCCACCGCCATCCTCACTAATGGAGGCTCTGCTCTGCAACGTGCCAAACTACAAGCTAGTGGAATCATAGAACACGTCGAGCATTCGAAAGTCATCGTTGCCGGAGAAACACCCTACGACAAACCAGAACCGGAAATCTTTCACCACTTGGCCGATAAGATGAACCTCCCAGCAGACAACATTCTCTACGTTGGTGATCATCTCATTAACGATATTGTCGGCGCTGGCTCGGCTGGCTTTCACTGCGCGTGGATGCGTATGGGACGCTGCATTCCAAGAGAACTATCTCAAAATGTTTTCGTGATTGATCACCTCGAAGAACTCCTCACACAGTTGCTTGGAAATGAGTATCCCTGACATGAACCAAATCGTCGGAGAACGAGATATCGCCTTTGTGGTGTTCGACGCTCTCCGGTACGATGTGGCCACCAAAGAACTAGCTGCAGGTCGCACTCCTAATTTGGGAGAGCTTCTTCCTCATGGATGGGAAAAGCGTCATAGCCCAGGCAATTTCACCTATGCAGCCCACAGTGCTTTTTTCGCCGGTTTCCTCCCTACTCCGGCTGCGTCAGAAAGCTCACAGGAACGGCTCTTTGCTTCTGCCTTCGGTGGTAGTGAGACCACTGGAAGCCATACCTACACCTTCGAAGAACCCGACTTCGTGAGCGCTCTGCGAGCACGCCACTATCACAGTATCTGCATTGGCGGTGTCGGTTTTTTTAACAAACAGACTGCTCTCAGCCGGGTGTTTCCAAATCTCTTCGATGAAAGCCATTGGAGCGAAGCCATGGGTGTCACCGGAAAGAATTCTACCGAGCATCAATTCGCTCTCGCACGCGAGCGCCTCTGGAATCGCCCCCCTGATCAGAGGACCTTTCTTTATCTCAACATCAGCGCCATTCATCAGCCGAATTGTTCCTACCTAGATAAGGCTGAAGACAACCTGGAAACCCATGCAGCCGCTCTGCACTATGTTGATTCCCAGATTCCCCATCTCCAAGCCACCCTCTCAAAACGCGGGGCCTTTCTTATTCTCTGCTCCGACCATGGCACTCTTTATGGTGAAGATGGATTTGTGGGGCATCGCACTGGTCACGAAGCCGTCTACACCGTTCCCTACACCCATCTCCTGATCGATCCCACATGAGCCACCTTGCTACCAAACTCCTGGAAGACCCCTATCAAGGATATGCCTACGGCTATCCTCACAAAACGGCCTACCGACCTCTCGAGCCAGCCATTCCCCTACAGCCGCATTGGGAAAAAGAAGATCTCAGCAGCCTCTTCTTCTACCTTCACATCCCCTTCTGTGAAATGCGCTGTGGTTTCTGTAATCTCTTTACGACTACTCACCCCAATGAGGGACTCGTCTCTGCTTACCTGAATACCGTAGCTCGGCAGATGCAGACCATGAGTGACATGCTCGATACCCCTCGCTTTGCACAAGCCGCATTTGGAGGCGGCACGCCATCCTTTCTCTCCCTCTCCGAACTGGAAACTCTTTTCAAAAATATCTCCAAGCACTTTGGCCCTTTCGAAAAAGGCACCCCAATTTCATTTGAAACCTCCCCCTCCACCGTCGAACCTGAAAAACTAGCCTTCCTCAAAGAAGCAGGAGTCACTCGACTCAGTATAGGGGTGCAAAGTTTCCTTCTTGAGGAAACAAAAGCTCTCGGTCGTCCTCAGAAACCTGAGACTCTTCATCATGCTCTTGAGATCATCGCCAAGACGAATTTCCCTGTCTTTAACATCGACCTCATCTATGGAACACAAGGACAAACGCCAGAGACTTGGCAAAGCTCCCTCGAACAAGCAGTCAGCTATCACCCTCAGGAGCTCTTTCTCTATCCGCTCTACGTCCGACCTCTTACCGGTCTCGGAAAGAAAGAACGCCTTCCCTCTGACCTTCGTCCCGAACTCTACAAACAGGCCCGCGATTTCCTCCTCTCAAAAGGCTACGAGCAAATTTCCATGCGCCTCTTCCGTCATCGAGAAGCATCAGTGCCGCAAAACCAAGGCCCAATCCACTGTTGTCAGGAAGATGGCATGATTGGTTTCGGAGCCGGAGCGAGATCATACACCCATGATCTCCACTACAGCTCCGAGTACGCTGTTGGTCGCAGCGGAATCATGGAGATCTTAAAACACTACACCGAAAGCTCGGATGAAGCCTTCAAGGTCGCAGACTACGGATGCCTCCTCACCAAAGATGATCATCACCGCCGCTACCTCATCAAATCCATTCTTCGGAAAGGAGGCTTAATTCACCAAGATTACCAGAACGAATTTGGACACCCCATTGCACAAGACTTCGGCTCCGAAATCACCCAACTCATCGACTGTGGCCTTGCTACAAATAACAGCTACCATCTCCATCTCACTGCAGAAGGGTTTGCTTACTCCGACCTCATCGGACCTTGGCTCTTCTCCTCGAATATTACCGGTAGAATGGAACAATATGAACTCGTCTAAGCGCTGGAATATTCTCTATCGCGGCCCGCTTTCCAGCTGTAACTACTCCTGCACCTACTGCCCCTTCGCCAAGACCAGTAATACCATCGCCGAACTCCGTGATGATGCCGAGCGTCTCCAACGTTTCGTCGACTGGATTGAATCCCAAACTGACCGAGAAATTGGTATTCTCTTCACTCCTTGGGGAGAAGCAGCCACTCACAAAAGCTATCAAGAGGCCATCACTCGCCTTAGCCATCTCCACCACGTCTATCGTGTCGCAATCCAGACTAATCTCTCCGGCAAGCTCGATTGGCTAAATGATTGCGAGTTAAAAACAGCATCTCTCTGGACGACCTACCATCCTACGCAGACCACTCTGAAGCGATTCGTTTCCCGTTGTCAGGAACTCGATAAAATTGGTGCCCGCTACAGCGTCGGAGTCGTCGGATTTACTCATGAGCTTGAGAAAATCAAGGAGCTCAAATCTCTCCTAAAACCGAATGTCTATCTTTGGGCAAATGCCTATAAGGACATCGCAGATTACTATACGCCCGGAGATATCGACGCCTTTGAAAAAATAGACCCTCAGTTCAGGACAAACACTGTCCGTCACCCCAGCCTTGGGAAAGCCTGTAACGGAGGCTATTCAAGTTTCTCAGTCGACGGTGATGGCACTGCCTACCGCTGCCACTTCATCAAACAACCCATCGGCAACATCTACCATCCAGATTTTCGGGAAAACCTAACCCCAAAACCAAGCGCTTGCACTAATGAAACCTGTGGTTGCCATATTGGCTATATCCACATGCGCTCTCTAAGACAAGATCAGGTCTACGGAGACGGGATACTTGATCGGATACCAACCAGCCTTAGCTAGGCGATTAGGAAGAATCGAATCACAGAATAAATCCAGACTGCTACACACCCGAAGGCGAGAAGTACGGTTAAAGTAACAAACATCTGGAAACCTTCATTCGGCTTTTTATTAACCAGAGTCATGAGGATTTGTCCAATTCCTTGAAAGGTTACAAAAGGCACCAAAGCCAGCGCATGAACTCGAATCAGAGCTACCCCAGAAGCTTTGAACCAGCCCTCCTTATTAAAATAATCGGCATACTTTTGAAATGCTGGCTGCCCCACTTCATGGGGCGACCAAGCTCCAAAAACATAATCCGGAACTGCCGACTTGAGCACGGAAATTGAATCCCCTCCGAGCACCAAGATTCCACTAATCACCGGAAGAAGTGAAATCCAAAACACAGTGAGAACGCGTGTAAACCATGGCTTATTTCGGAGTTTTTTTTCTTCTTCCAGATCCAAGTCATCGTCGACGTTGAACCCAGCGACCTCTACATTACAGGAGATCGGAATCACTCTGACGCTGATAGGAATTCCCCAGCGCTGAAAAGAGATCAAAGAGGGACCTGCCCCAAGGTGCACTGATTTAACCAGAACCCCAGATAAGTGTGCTGTCAAAGCTGTCAATATCGCGCCGAGAACCGAAACTCCTACTAAAACAGCCAGCGTGACCATGATCACTTCCATAAGGGAGAAAATGCAACCAGCTCTAAAATGTCCAGAAAATCAGGACGCATTGCGCCAAGTAGAATGACACCGAAGAAGTCTCGAAAAGCGAGGTGGTAGCGGTCGTTGCGCCAGAAAGAATGACACCCGGATGAAAACGTTATCTGGGATTATGAGTCATCAAAGTAAGGAAGAATATTTGGAAAG
>CALBVA010000283.1 GCA_937969125.1 uncultured Verrucomicrobiales bacterium
ATTGCGTTTTGCCCCATCGAGGCGGTCCTTGGCGGTTTCGATTTCCAACTCACGGCCGGTCTGGGTGAAGTGATCCAAGGCCTCCTTTTTTCGTTCGAAGCCCAGACGCTTTTGCTCGAGATCACGCGGGGTGGTGAGCTCCAGATCTCGGAGTTCGCGCTCGGCCTTGGCGAGATTGAGCTTTTGTGACTTAGCGGTTTCGCGGGCCTCGGCGAGAGCGAGGTCGTAGTCCTCGCTCTCAAAAGAGAGGAGAATGTCGCCCTTCTTGACACTGGCACCGTGTTTCACCAATTCGGTCACGGTGAACTTGGACCACTGCTCCGGCTCGATTTTAAGAACGGTGACCTGGGTCGGGATGAAGGTGGCATCTAGTGAGAGGCTCGTTTCAAAAGGCTCGGTCTGGATGGTGTGTTCGCCTCCGAGAAGGGTGGCACTAAGAAGGGCGGAAAGAAGGAAGGAGGATTTCATGCGGGGGTGGCGGAGGGCGGAGAGTATTCTCAATTTAATGACTGCGTTGGTAGTGTCCCTTCCTAGCGAAGTAAAGGGTCCGGTTTTTCTTGGATTTTTCTGATAGCGGAGCGAGGTCGGTGGCGACATCGAAGCCTGCTTTCCGCAGCTCCTTTTCCAGTCCGGGGATCGGGCGGGTGGAGATCAGACCGAGGAGGCCTCCGTTTTTGAGGCGCTCATTGAACCCACTCAAAACCGCAGGCGAAGTGATGGACCAGCGCTTTGGGGCTAGCGCTTCGAGGTGATCGAGATCCGCCACGATGCCCTGACTGCCCGTGAATTCGGCAGGGATGAGTGAGAAGGGATCCGCATCACCAATGGTGACCCGTTCGTCAGCGAGGCCCTCATTGTCCACATGATTCGCGAGCCAGCCGGGGATCTCGGCAGCTTCCGGCAGGATGATGAATGAAGCCTTCTCCTGCGGAAGCACCTTCATGGATTCCAGCACGGCGTGTCCGAAGCCGAGGCCCAGAAAGATCGTGCGGGGCTGCCGTGCGGGGCGGAAGGGCTGACTCATTACGCCGACCAGCTTTCTCGCTGCATGCCCTAGGTGTGCGGCATCCACCTGACGGCCTTCACATTCCAGGAAATGACGGTCATCATGCTGCATGAGATCAAGTTGCAGTCCGGTACACGAGGTAGTGCTGGCGATCATTTTACGTGGTTTCATTGGCAGAATGCTCCCCGCTGGGGAGGGTGGGGAGTTCTCGGCGGGGAGGGGAATGATTGCCAGTCGAAAAAATTAGCAGGTGGTTTCCATCGAAATCGTGCATCAATCTGCTCAAGGATCAAAATCGCAACTGTTCGTGCGATTAGTAAAAGGAGAATTTAGTCAAGAAACCCTGATTTTAAGGGGAAATGGACAAATGCCCACTTCCCATCACGACCCCGAATGCTATAAAACTCGCAATATGAAAAAGACCTCACTGTGGTTCGCGCTGGCGGGATTGGGCGTCGCTATTTTTGCGGCTTGTTCCGCCGATCCGCCCATTGTGAGTGTTTCTGACAGTTACACACTCTATGATTCCTTCCGGAATCCGCATGAGGGGATTCACGACCGTAAGCCCGGCTCGTCGGATTGGAATCACGCCGGTGCGACTGCTTCTCTGGGAGGCAGGCCTGCCATTCCAGGCCGTAATGGCAATCGTTCCTCTCTTCCTCGGCGCAGTGCTTCCTCGCTGCTTCGTGAGATTAAGATCGAGCACGATTACCTTCCCTATCGGGCTCGTGGACGCTCCCGCCGCTCCATGCGTCCGCGCTACATCACCATTCACTCCACCCAAAACTGGAGTCGCGGTGCGGATGCCCGTCGCCACTCGCTCGCCTTGAAGCGGGGTGCTCTTGGCCGAATCTCCTGGCACTATACCACTGATGAAAATCGCGCGGTGCAGCACCTTCCCACGACAGAGCAGGGGAATCACGCGGAGAATTATCGTGGGCCGGGTAATCTCTATTCCATTGGTATTGAGATGTGTGAACATCCCGGTAACAGCCGAGCGAAAACCCTCGAGCGGACTGCGAAGCTTGCGGCCTGGCTGATGGTGAAACACGACCTCCCGCTTTCCTCGATCAAGCCTCACTGGAACTGGCCGCGCACTGGCAAGAATCCTCCGAACAAAAACTGCCCGCACTTCCTCCTGACCAATGGTCGTCCCGGAGCGAAATGGCGCGGCTTCGTCAAAGTGGTGGATCGCTATCACCGCCAGATCACCGGTCGTTGATGTCAGAGTCAGAGGAGATCTGGTATCAGTGCCAACGTTGTACGAACTGCTGTAAGTGGGAGGGTGACGTCGTCCTCGCCGAGGGTGAGGTCGAGAAGATCGCGGACTTCCTCGGCATCCCGCTTTACGAATTCGTGAAGGATTACACCCGCCTTCGCGATAACCGGCAAGGGCTCTCATTGATCGATAAAGAAGGCACCACCGAGTGCATCATGCTGGATGGCATCGATTGCCGCCTGCAGGACGTCAAGCCTTACCAATGCACCGGTTTCCCGAATCGCTGGAACTTCGAGAACTGGCGCGAGGCCTGCGAAGCCATTCCCGCTCCACGGCCATCGCCCTCCGGTGGCCAGTGAGGATCAATCATCCCCGTCCAGGGAGAAGAACATCACCAGCAGGCACCACATCCCAAGTACGATGTTCATAAGAGGTAGCTGTAGCGGTAGGGGGAAGAGGTAAACGAGCGAAACCGTCGGGATCCACACCACCCAGTTCGCGATCATGAGTGGGATTGCCCGGCGGAGGTAGGGGCGCCGTTTCAAGGCCGCCCGGCATTCCGGAATCGAGCCATCTTTCTCGATCAAAAGATACCCGAAGATCGTTTGTGGAATTGCCAGGAAAGGCACCCAGATGAACTCGTCCACGAAGGTCTTCCACGCCACTGTAGTGAAGTTCAATTCCGCCCCGAACATCCAATTCTGAAAGCGATAAAAATACTCCACCTCCAGTCCGATGATGGCCCAGAAGATAAAGTATCCCGCCACTCGCCGCGGTGGTGTTCCCGGCCCTTTCGTGAAGATCCGCTGCACTACGGCGGGGACCAGGCTGCCGAAGACCGCCGTTGAAATCATCGCGACCCAAGGCGACCACTCCTCCTTCAGTCGGCCCACAATGTCCAATTTCTCCCGTGTCCCGGAGTGGTAGTAGTAGGCCATCACCAGTGCCAGGGCGATCGCCCAGAGGACGCAGGCCGGGAGGAGGTTCTTCCGGATCGCTCCTGCTCCCAGACGAAATGTTTCCCGAAGGTGGCCAGTATTCTTCACAGTCGCGGACTAAGACTCCGCCATCTCCAATTCACCAGATCAAAAAATGCGGACCCTGAAATACCTGCTCACCCTCGTCCTGCTTCTTCCTCTGCAGGCCGATTCCCTCCGGTCCGGGAAGCCCTTGCCCGCGCTCTCCCTGCCGCCCATCGAAGGTGGTGCCCCAGTCGCCACCCACTCTTTTTTGGGGGAGAAGCTCATGCTCCACCTCTTCGCTTCCTGGTGAGCGGGCTGCCGGAAACACGTGCCGGGCTGGCACGCACGCACCAAAGACCTCGATCTGAAAGTCGTCGGTATCGTCCAGGAGCAACATCCCGACCGCGCCCGCCTCTATATGCAGTGGCAGCAAATGGACTGGCCTGTCCTCGCTGATCCATACAATGAGCTCCAGATTAAAGTCGTCCCCATCACCCTGCTGATAGATCGCCACGGCATCATCCGCTACCGGAATCCCAAAGCTTCCGATCTTAAGAAATTCCTCGATACTGATTACCCCGAGCGCCCGAAGGCGAGAGCTGTAACACCCCCGGAGAAGAACGACCTTAGAACCCTCAAGAAACTCATCAAAGCCGAACCTGAAAACGCGCGCGGCCACTTCCGCCTCGGGGTTGCCTATCGAGCACGATTCGACTCGGAGGCCGCGAAGCCCGATGACTTTGCCCTCGCCATTCATTCCTGGCAGCAAGCTCTCGCGCTGCAACCCGACCAATACATCTGGCGTCGCCGCATCCAGCAATACGGGCCTCGTCTTGATAAACCCTACGCTTTCTACGACTGGGTGCCGCAGGCGAGAAAAGACCTCCTAAAGCGTGGTGAAAAACCTCATCCGCTTCCGGTCGAGCCGAAGGGTTCCGAGTTTGCCGATGCCGGGAAATTTCCCCCGCGCGATATCGCGAATCCACCTCCAACGAGTAAGGGGTTTGATGACGATGAGGACCTCATTAAGGTGAGCAAAGTCGTAGTCCCCTCGACCAAGGGTGACCGCAAGGCCGTCCGCGTCCACCTCACGCTCACTCCGAATGCTGCGAAAAAGGTCCATTGGAGCAATGATGCCGGTCCTGTGGCGGCGGACAGCAAAATCCCGGTGGGGTATGGCCAAAAAGTCACCGTGACCCTCCACGATCTTGCCATCACCGCGCCGCCGAAGGATCAGGTCACCTCCTCAGAAGTGCGCCATGTCGAGTTCGAGCTGCGACCAAAAGAAGGGAAAATCCTTCCCGATACTGCATCGATCTACCTCTTTTATTACGTCTGTGAGGACACCAATGGCACTTGCCAGTATCTGGCACACGAAGTCACTTTTGATTTTTCGGAAACGCAATCTCCCGAATAAAAAGGGTCACTTAATCAGCTCTTTTTCCCGAATTTCTCATGCCACTCGCGATAGACCAGCGGGGAGATTTCGGAGGGCTTGATCTCGGAGCGGCCACCCCAGAAGACATTGGTGTAGCTCACTGGGATGCCAATGGACTCGAGGTGTTTATCGATGGCGGCTTTGTGCTCCATGACCTTGTCCTTCTCAGTTCCGTGGACCACGCCCATGACATTGACGTTTCCGAACTGCGGGCCTCCTTCTCGCCAATAGGCGTGCGTCATGCAGTGGTGACGCCCCACCTCGCTGCCCGCTTCGACCTCGCGGCCCTTCGGCACGGCCCAGTGGAAAAGTCCGTTGAAGCGGGTCACGCGCTTACCGGTGTCGGAGGGCTTGACGTGCTCCAGGAAGGTGGAGAAGCGACCGATGACCTTCTTTTTATCGAGGATCTCCGCGACTTCATAAAACTTCTCCAATGACACCCCGGCGAGTTCGGCCCGTGCGTCCCAGCAGTTTTGAATGACTTCCTCCGGCTGCAGTTCCTCCTTCAGAGCCAGGAGGACCTTCCACTCCTCATCGCTGAGATCGACCACGGTGGTGGTCATCATTTCCGCCGCGACATCCAGCTTCGCTCCAGGCTCGAGACCCTTCCGCCGGACGTGACCAACGCCGAGGGTGAAGACTCCGTTCGCCGGCATAAGGATGAATTCCTCCGCTCCCACGATCTCCTTCAGGACGTTTCCGTGCTCTTCCAGGGACTCGCCTTGCGGGACTTTCAGGGTGGTCCAGAGTCGGTATCCGGAGCCTGAGATCTGGCCATCGGTCGAGCGAATGACGACGTGTCCGGAGAAGGGATCTTCCTTAGCCATGAAGTCGAAGGCGGCATTGAGCTTCTCTTCCGGGACCTTCCAGGCAACGAGGGCGCCGTGGGCCAGTTTCGTGGCGAGCATGGTCTGTCGCACGCGACGGATCACCCCGGCTTCGAGCATCGCGCGGATGCGTTCCAGTACGATTGGGAGGTCCACGCCGGACTCCCGGGCGATGACGGAGAAGGGGTCACGCTGGAAGCCGGAGACGAGGTCTTCGGAAACGGCCAGGATTTGCGCGTTGATGGGATCGTCGTGCTCGGTGGGGATGGTGCTCATTGTAGAAGTGATTCTCTTACGAAGACGTAGGCGGCTTCTTTGTCAGAAAGTCGTCCTTCGAGTTGCTCGGTCTGGACCGCACGAAGGATTTCGCCAATTTGAGGGCCGGGGGAAAGATCGAAATCATCCATCAGGTCGCGCCCATCCATGAGCGGTTTTGGGATGAGGGGCTCATTGGCGAATTCTTCCTTCTTCCGGTGGATGAAGTCGTAGTTATCGCGGAAGCCATTCGAGCTATCGCAATCGACGCGGTGCAGTTCGATTTCCATGGGGAAACTGTCAGCCGCCATGAAGTGTTTTAGCTTCGCGGTTCGCATGTCCTGCACGTGCATGAAGGTCATGTGGCGTGAGACCATGAAGCTGACTTCTTCGATCGTTTGGTTAGGGTAGCGCAGGCGGCGGAGGATCTCCTTGGCCATTTTAGCACCTAATTTATCGTGTCCGTTAAAACGGATGCGGCCCGCTTCCTCGTCAAAGGTCTGGGTGGGAGGCTTCGCAATATCATGCAGCAAGACCGCGAGCGCGAGGTGCAGCGGGGGATCTTCCAGTAGCGAAAGCGCGATGCGCGTGTGTACATAGACATCGCCTTCCGGATGCCATTGCGGGGGCTGTTCGCAGCCGATGAGCTCCAGAACCTCGGGTAGGAAGATCTCAATGAGACCCGTCTTCACGAGCAGGTCGAGCCCGCGTGCTCGATCCTTCGCCACGATGATTTTCGAGAATTCATCCCGAATCCGCTCGGGCGAGATCTGAGCCAGCAGCGAGGCACATTTTTTCAAGGCCGCCATTGTTTCGGGCTCGATCTCGAATCCCGTCCTGACTGCGAACCGCACTGCGCGGAGGAGGCGGAGGGCATCTTCCTCGAAGCGTTTCTCAGGCTCGCCGATGGCGCGGAGGACCTTCGCTTCGAGGTCTTTTTGTCCTCCCACGTGGTCGATGATTTCCTCCGTGATAGGATCCTGGAAGAGTCCGTTAATCGTGAAATCGCGACGCTGGGCGTCTTCTTCAGGTGAGGAAAATTCCACCGATTCCGGACGGCGGCCATCATTGTATGAGCCATCCGTGCGGAAGGTCGCGACCTCGATCATTTCGCCCGAGCCCCGCGATCCTTTGACAATGATCACCCCGAAGTGCTCGCCCACTGCGTCGGACTTAGGGAAGAGGGCCTGCACCTCATCCGGGCGAGCCGAGGTGGCGAGGTCGTAGTCCTTCGGCTCATGCCCCATCAGCTGATCTCGCACCGCGCCTCCGGCCAGATACACCGTGTGGCCCGCCCGCGTCCTTCGCGAGGCGGGCGGTTTGCAGGGCGAGGTCTTTTTGTGAAGAAGGTGAACTCATAACGACAGAAGCGGGGTGGGGGAATTGAGTCGATTTTTCAAGCGAGATACTTAGTTTTCAGTCGTGTTTGCGCAGTGGTATTCCCCGTTGATGGGGTTTGGGATTCTTGTCATCGGTTTTTGTGTGGGATCGTTTCTTAATGTCGCCATCCACCGGATTCCGCGCGGGCTTTCGGTTAATGAGCCGAAGCGTTCCTTCTGCCCCTTCTGCAAAGCAAGCCTCCCGTGGTGGCAGAATCTTCCCATCATCACCTGGCTTCTACAGCGGGGGAAATGCAAGAGCTGCCAAGCGCCCATCGCGGTGAGATACCTCCTCGTCGAGGTCCTTACTGGCCTGCTTTATTTTTGGCTCTGGAAGAGCTTTGATATGCACAGTGCGATTCTCGGAATCGTGCTCATCACCATCCTGATCACCGTCACCTTTATCGATGCGGAGCACCAGATTATCCCCATTTCCTGGACCACCGGGGGCTCCCTTATTGCATTGGCGGGGGGCTTTCTCACTCCGTGGCTCCTCGATCTCTCGGGGCACACGCATCTCTATTCGGGAGTCATTGGACTGCGTGAGTCAGTGTTCGGTTGGGTTGCGGGATTCGGGGCGCTTTGGCTCACCGTGGTGCTCGGGAAGCTGGTTTTCGGTCGGAAGAAGATCGAGTTGGAGGAAGCGACTCGCTGGAAATTACAGGAGGGATTCGAGGACAGCGAACAGCTCCACTGGCTCATCGAGGATGAGGCCTATTCCTGGGATGACCTCTTCTTCCGTGAGAGCGATGTCCTCCAAATCACCGGTCACGGCTTCAAGGTCGATGGCAAACGGGTGGTGGGTAAGGAGGTCCTCATCCGGCGCGATGACTTCTCCATCGGCGAGAAAATCTGGACCATTGAGGCCCTGAAATCCCTCGAAGGAAAGGCCACCCGCGTCGTGGTCCCGCGTGAGGCGATGGGTATGGGGGATCCCCACCTGCTCGGGATGATCGGAGCCTTCCTCGGCTGGCCGGCAGTCTGCTTCGTCATCTTCGCAAGTAGCCTCTACGGTATTGCTGTCGGGCTCCTCGCCCGCGTCGGCTTCGGCAAGCCGCTCCCTTTTGGGCCCTTTCTCGCCGCCGGAGCTCTCACCTGGGTCTTCGGCGGTTGGCGCCTCTGGAAGCTCTATTGGGAGTCGGTGGGATTCTAGGAAATTCGGACATCCTTTTGAGATGCAGAACTTGTTAATCAATCCCGCTTTCTCAGCCAGGCTGTCCTTGATCACAGGCGCGAAGTCATACCACTTTTCGGCCCTCGCGTAGTTGCTGAGAAAAAGGTCAGAAGGAGTAATGCGACGAGCCGTGATTCCACTCCAGAGCTATCGCCAACCCTCTTGCCCGTGCCAAGCGGAATCACCTTGAGACAGCCCATTAGTCTTTCTTCACTTTCCCGCTTCCCTTCACCTTCTCGTCCACCTTGGCCCCGCCATAGGTGGTAATGTCGCCACTACCATCGATGCGCGCGGTGATGGATTTTTCAGCATTCACTTTGATCGAGCCGCTTCCTTTCACTTCCGCACGGGCCGTCATTGAACGCAGGCGGTGGGTGTCAATGTCGCCTGATCCATCCACCGTGAGGTAAAGGTCGTTCGTCCGTCCGTCTGCGACAAGATCGCCGGATCCCTCCACTCCGGCAGTGAAGGTTTCATTGGAAAGGCCGGTGACAGTGATGTCTCCGGAGCCGCCCAGCTTCACCATCTTGAGGTCTGGAGTGACGATGTTCACCTCCAGTGCTCCGGAAGTGATGTAGTTTCCTTCAATGCCGATCACCAGTTTTCCGCCGCTGCTATCGGTCTTTACCATGCTGGTGAGATTGTCGTCTGTGTGCACAATCACAGACTGAGGCGAGCCGATGGTGATATTCACATTCAGCGAGGAGTTGTTCTCGATCACCGTAAAGGGATCGAGCTTTCTCTCCTCCTTGACCTTATTGCCAGATCCCTTCTCGGCGTTGCAGGAGAAAAGCAGGAAGCAGGGGATTATTAAAAGAAGGAATCGATTCATGCTAGAAATATAACAGAGTGATTCACTGATGTCACTGCACAAGATATTTCGCGATGGCATAAATTCCGGCTCCTGCGATTGCCAGACAGCTGAGCCAAAGAATGAGATCTGCTAATCGTGATGGGCGAAGTGCCGCCGGCAGCCAGCGGTATCGCATCACAAGCGCGGCAAAGACCACGATAAAAAGAATCAGTGTGGTGAGGGATCCCCCAATGATGATCATGAGACCCGGCGCCTGAAACTGGAAATACAGCAGGCTCCAGATTACCGGAAAGATCACGGAGAGTAGGGCGATCGTTTTCTTCCGCTGTGCGGCGTCCTCGAAATCAATCCAGCCGATCCGGCCGAAGGCATCTGAGAACAAGCGACTCCACGCTGCCAGCGAAGCAAGCAGGGTGGAGAAAAGCACCACCAGAGCACCAATCAAGAAGGCCGTCCGGGCCCACGGACCAAGGGTGTCGGTATACATCCGCGAGAGGACATCGATGAGCTGCGTATTCTCCGGAACCAGTCCTTGCCGATGGAGAATTGCGGCACCCAGAAGATAAAAGAGGCCCGTCACGATAGTGTAGCAGATCATGGACAGCCCTGCATCCAGCTGCATCACGCGGATCCAGCCCTTCGCCCGTGCCAGCCACTCCTCACGGTCCATCTCCGGTTCCGGCCCGGTGTAGGCCGCGTAGCCTTTTTCGATGAGCCAGTAATTGTAAGCTAGGATTTCATCTCCACCCACCCCTGTGATGCTGAAAGCTCCCAGTGCGATGAGCAGCACCCCGGCGGGTAAAGTCATCCCGAATCCTGACGAAAGTTCCGCCCCGGAAATCGCAAAGGGTGTCCATTGTAGCGCGATCAGCGAGGTGATGGTGAGGATTGTAAAAAGCCCGATCATGATGATGGACCATTTTTCAATCGGGCCGTAAGCCCCGCGAAAGACCAGGACAGAGGCAAGAGATCCCGCCACCACCGTCCAGATGACGTCGCTCGTCGATCCCAGATCGAACAGCGCGGTGAAGACCAGCGCCACGCCACCGATGACTCCTCCCACTTGCAGGGTCTTCAGTGTTTGAATGAGAAGCCAGCTCCAGACCGCCCATCCGGCCTTGCCAAATTTCGGACCAGGGAGGTCATTGAGAGCCTGCATGGAGGTTCGCCCGGAGTAGATCGTGAAGCGGCCGAACTCGATTTGCACCGCCACCTTCACCAGACAGGAAAAGAGGATCAGCCAGAGGCAGATAAAACCTACTTTCGCCCCAAAAAGGGTTGTCGCGATCAGCTCCCCGGATCCTACGATCGATGCCGAGAGCACGAAGCCCGGCCCCAGCCGCTTGAGGGTCTCAAGAAATCCGGTCGGGGGCTCGACAACCTTCTCAGGCGTGCGCAGGTAGGGATTGGGCATCGAAGGAAGTTGACCAAATTCTTCCGGGTTGGCATTCGAAAAATCAGCTCCCTGTCCTGAATTGAAACTGCGTCAAGCTGACGCGCTGTGACGGTCTGGATCATCTCTCGGTGCGCCAGAGTGTCGCGCTTCGTTTTCAGCGATCCCTGTAGAATCAGGAAATCCCGCTTTGGCACGCCACCTGCCAATAGATTGCCAAAACCTGTCGGGTGAAACTCCCGACCCCTCAAAAAAAACTCAGTTGAGAAAGAAATACGATCATGGCTAAAATTCTCGGAATTGACCTCGGCACTACCAACTCCTGCATGTCCGTCATGGAGGGCGGTGAGGCCACTGTCCTCGAAAACTCGGAAGGCGCCCGTACCACTCCATCGGTGGTCGCCTTCGCTAAAAATGGCGAGCGTCTCGTCGGTCATGCTGCCAAGCGTCAGGCCGTTACCAATGCGCAAAATACCGTCTTCTCCGCTAAGCGTCTCATCGGCCGCAAGTTTGACGAACTGACCGACGAAGATAAGCGCGTTCCCTACACTATTGTGAAGGCTGACAATGGCGACGCCCACATTGAAGTGGAAGTGGAAGGTGAAAAGAAAGTTTACTCTCCTCAGGAGATCGCGGCTATCATCCTTGGCAAGCTGAAAGCTGATGCCGAATCCAAGCTCGGTGAGACCATCACCGAGGCGGTCATTACCGTTCCAGCCTACTTCAATGACTCCCAGCGTAATGCGACCACGGCTGCTGGTGAGATCGCCGGGCTTAAGGTCCGCCGCATTATTAACGAGCCCACCGCCGCTTCACTGGCATACGGACTCGATTCCAAGACCGACCAGCAGGTCGCCATTTATGACCTTGGTGGCGGCACCTTCGATATCTCGGTCCTCGAAATCTCCGACGGCGTCTTTGAGGTCCTCGCAACCGACGGTGACACCCAGCTCGGTGGTGACGATTGGGACAATGCTCTCATCGACTACATCGTCTCCGAGTTCAAGTCCTCCGAGGGTATTGACCTCAGCGGCCAACCCGATGCCATCCAGCGTATCAAGGAAGAAGCCGAGAAGGCCAAGATCGCCCTTTCGTCCTCGCAGACTTACGACCTCAATCTCCCCTTCATCACTGCCGATCAGACCGGTCCGAAGCACATCCAACTCAGCCTCACCCGGGCCAAGCTGGAGCAGCTCACCGATCACCTCTTCGAGCGCACCAAGAAGCCTGTCACCGACTGCCTCAAGGAGGCCGGAGTGAGCGCGGGTGAGCTTGACGAACTCGTCCTCGTCGGCGGTATGACCCGCATGCCGAAGGTTGTTGAGACCGCCAAGGAACTCGCTTCAAAGACTCCCCACCAAGGTGTGAATCCGGACGAAGTGGTCGCCATCGGCGCAGCAATTCAGGGCGGTGTTCTCCAGGGTGATGTTAAGGATGTCCTCCTTCTCGATGTCACCCCGTTGACCCTTTCGATCGAGACCGAGGGCTCCCGCGCCACCGCCATGATCGAGCGGAATACCACCGTTCCCGTGAAGAAGTCGCAGGTCTTCTCGACCGCTGCTGACAATCAGCCCGCTGTCGATATTCGTATCTGCCAAGGTGAGCGTCCGCTCTTCGCTGACAACAAGCTCCTCGGGAACTTCCAGCTCAGTGGCATCGACGCCGCCCCACGCGGCATGCCTCAAATTGAGGTGACCTTTGACATCGATGCCAACGGCATCCTCCACGTCTCCGCGAAGGACAAGAACTCCGGCAAAGAGCAAAAGATTTCCATCGAAGGCTCCAGCGGACTCTCCGAAGAGGAGATCGAGAAGGCCAAGCGTGAAGCCGAAGCCCACGCCGAGGAAGACAAGGCACGTGCCGAAGCAGTCGATACCAAAAACAAAGCTGAAAATATCGTCTACACCGTCGAGAAGCAGCTTAGCGAACTTCCCGAAGAAGCCCCGGCCGAACTCAAGGAAACCCTCACTGGTAAGCTCGAGGCCGTCAAAGGTGCCCTTAAGGCTGACGATCTCGACCTCATCAAGACCACCACCGACGACCTCGAAAAGTCCCTCGGCGAACTCGCCCAAGCTGCTCAGGCTGCCGGCGCACAAATGCCCGACATGGGCGGTGCTGCTCCGGATGTCGAACCAGCCGACGAAGACGATGGCGAGCCTCGTCAAGCCAAAGGAAAAGTCGTCGATGCTGAAGTGGTCGACGCTGATGCTGAATCGAAGTAACCCTTAATGATGCTCGAGCATGGCGATTAGCTTTAGTCGATCGGCCTCTATCGCGAGAAGGCTAAGTGCCAATCGCTAACCGCCAAAAGCCAGCTCCGAATGCCAGAAAATTCCCGCCCGTCGAGGCTTCTCTCTCCATGTCACTCACTTCTAAACTTCAAAAGCTCAACGAGCAGCGACCACTCTCTCCTGAGTCGGTCGCGAGCTTGAGCGAAGCCTGTGATGTGCGCATGGTGTCTGAGTCGAACTCGATAGAGGG
>CALBVA010000284.1 GCA_937969125.1 uncultured Verrucomicrobiales bacterium
CGTGCCGAGGTGCCAGATTTCAATGAACTCCGGATCGATTTCGACCTCATGACGATCCTCATCCGAGACCTTGACGGTCCGCTTCTCTTCGTCCTCATCGACGACGCGAGCGAGGTCTCCTCCGTCCGCATCGCCGGAAACGTTGCAGCGAAACGCTACTCCGGCGAATCCGAGTCTGCCTCCGTCCTAGATGCACCCTCCCAGCATGGTGGCAGTCGCTTTTCTCTCGGCTCCTCCAAGAAAGAGAAGTCTGAAAAGCTGGATAAGAAAAAGGACTCCGGCGGCTCCATCTGGGGCTGATGCAGATTCATCATCCACCTTGATTCTGATCAGACCTGCGTAGTTCCGAATGGTAGCGCACTTCTTTCCGCTTTTTTTCAATCCCTCCATAAACACCTCAATCCCATCCAATTATGGACGACCACCTCTCCGTACTTCAGCAAATCGTTTACTTCGCTTTCATCGTGCCCTTATTCGGCATGATGGCAGGGACCGCTTTCTTCTTTTCTCAAAAGAGTGAGCTGGAAGGCGAATATAAGCAGACTGCCATTCTCAGCGGCGTGATTGGTCTCGTGGCCACCATGCCTTCCATGCTGAGCGTTACTTCCGCTTCTTTGAAGAAAAGTCCGCCCGTCTTTTCGGCCTCATTCACTTTCTCGTTGGTGGATGTTTTTTAATAATTGTGACTGTCCAGACATGCTTCCACTTGCAGTTTTGGTTCTCTTTGGATGGACTGCCCGCCCACTTCATGATCCTCGCCGCCCTGACCCTGCCCCATGTGATACTAGTATGGCATTTGCAAAGGCGCGTCCTGATCATTCCCTCCCGTCAATCGGTCCGTCCCTGACATCATGAAGTCTTTCGTCACCAGACTCTTTTCCCGCAGTCAATCTCCGCCCTCTTCCGGCGTGGAGGCCGCTCCGGAGTCTTTGGAAGAGCTTTATCGCTTCGATCTGGATCGGCTGAAGAAACGGCCACCTTATTTCTACCCGCTTTGCCAGGTTCTTAAAAACCAGGTCCTCCGCGAAGCCGGTGGGGGTCTCTCTAAATTTACTGGATCCGAAGCTGTTCCTACGAAGCCAACAGGAAGAAAGCCTGCCCTAAAAGCGGATAAATCTATCGGACAAGGTCCTCCCCGATACACCGGTGAGGTGGAGATTGGCGAAGGCGGTACCGCTTTTGTTTTTCGGGCGACTGATAGCCGACTAAAACGGGAAGTCGCCTTGAAGCGGTTTAAAGAAGGTCATGACGATGAGGGTGCTTCCGACTATCTCGCCGAACTGGAGTCCATCTCCCGTATCCGCCACCCAAATGTGGTCAGCACTTTCGATGCGGATGTTGACGAAACGGGACGCTTCATCGTGATGGAGCTCATTGATGGAATCGATGCCGAGGAGCGCATCGCTAAAGGCGGTGATACCTTCGATGTGAATCGCTTCACCAATTTTGCAATCCAATCCCTGGAAGGTCTGCTCGCGACCCATCGGGGAGGATTGCTTCATTTGGATTTAAAGCCCTCCAACATTATGATCGCAGATCAAGTGAGCGGCCGTGATATCGTTAAAATTGTGGATTATGGTCGCGCCCTGCGACTTGTCGATGATGAGGGAAACCCACCGATCGGCCGCGGACTGGATGGTTCCATCTACTACGCCGCGCCAGAGCAGCTCCTTGAGGAAGAGTTAGATGAACGGACGGATCTCTACTCCCTTGGTTGTGTCTTTTATTGGGTCCTCTCGGGCAAGATGCCTTACAATGGAAAGAGTGTCATCGAGGTGATGTCCTCTCACCTTCAGCACATCGTGATCCCTCTGATCGAGCACGAATCGGCCCTTCCCAGCTGGTTGACTGACTGGGTTATGGGCCTGATTTCACTCAAGATGGAGGATCGTCCGGCTTCCGCACAGGCCGCCATTGACCTCCTTCTGGATGGCGATCGGGAGTAAAAGATCACCCGGATCAATGGATAATGAGCGGGCGGCTCTCTATTACGCGGGAGCGGATATGAAGGTTTCCAATCGGCGGGGGTATCTCGATCTTGTGAGCCCGAAGCAGGTCGTGACCAGTCACGGGGTGTTGCGGCTGATGGAGTGATCTGCGCTCACTTTCGCATTCCCGTTGCTTAATATTGTCTCAAGTAGGCTACAAGGTCAGCCACGTCCTGCTTCGTGAGTCCCATTTGGTCGGCGGAAAGCATGAGGGATCTTTTCATCCGCCGTTGCTTCCGGATGAATTTTCGCGGGATTAACTGTGTCACGCCGCCGGTCGAGGTCACTGTGGCGGGATCAGACTTGGAGTAGGAAAGCCCGTGGACCTGACGGCCGTCCTTGAGCTGGAAGATGGTGCCCTTGTAACCGTGCGCGATATCCGCAGTCGGCTTGACGAGGGCACGGGCAATGACGTCCCTCGGTTGTGAGCTGCCCCAGCCTTTGAGGTTCGGGCCGAAGTTGATACCCTGACCATTAAACTCGTGACACATCAGGCACCTGTTCATCAGGGTGGCCCCATTCCGTGCATCACCTTTAAGGGAAAGAACCTGCTGCACGGTGAATTTTGGCTCCGGGGGATGGGGGACTCTGATTTCCTGAATCGTAATTTTATCCGGGTCATAGATTCCCCGTGTGCGGAGCTTATCGCGAAGGCCAAAGTCATTCCACTCATCCATCGAGTTCCGGAAGATCCAGTAGGTGGCATCGTCTTTGGTGAGAGGGTTATCGCAGAGTTCCAGCATGGCATCGGCAGCCTTACGATGGCGGATGAAGCCGAGCGACTCTACGGCGAAGGACCGCGCCTCTGCTGTTAGCGAAGGGTGAACCGCCCTGGCCTTTAGGTCTGCCACAGCATCGGATGGCCAGAGGCGCCAGGTTAGGCGGGCGAAATGTTCGTCCCATTGGTGGGGCTTCCCGGGCTTCAGATCATTTTTCAAGGCGCGCCAGATTAGGTTTTCATTGCCAGCTGCACCGAGTCCGAACGCTTCCAGAGCATTCTTGTCAGAGGTGTCCAGCTTCCGGGCCAGTGCCACCATGTGAAGTTTGATGTCCTGGCCGGGGAGATTCCGCATGGCCAATGAGACCTCCCGACGAACAGCGGGGGACGGGTCATTGTGGCGGGCGAGACGGATCAAGCGGTCCCCACTGGTCCCAGCCCGGCGTAGAGCCCGATATGAAGCAATTCGGAAATTCGGATCACTGTGCGTGAGTAACTGAAGACACTTCTCCTGACCCTCCGATCCCAGGTGCGGCAGAAGCCAAATTGCGCGGGCGGCGATGAAGCGGTTTTCATTTTTCAATAATTCCTCCAGCGCGGGGAGAGCCTTCGCTCCCTGCTTCTTGAGTGCTACGAATCCTAAATAGCGGGTGTTGATCGCCGGTGAACTCAGAGCCTGGATCGCCCCGGCGATGGTCTTCAGCTCCAGTTTCGGAACCTCAGGTTTGAAGCCCTTTGGCGCGATGCGGTAAATCGTCCCAGAGCAGGATTGATCTAGATCGGCATGGCCACCGACGCGCCCGTCAAACCAGTCAGTGACATACACCGCCCCATCCGGACCCACCGTGATGTCGGACGGACGAAAACGGTAACGATCCTCCTCGCTCATGTTTCGGCCACCGCCGACGAAGTCCGAACCGAAGAACTCATCGCTTGGGTTCGTTGTCGTGAAGGTCCCGCGCTTTAGGGCGAAAGTCGCGCCCTGTGGCTCCGGTTTATAGTGGAAAATCGTATTCCGTCCGGGCTCGCAGGAGAAGAATGAACCCCGGAAGTTTTTTCCAAGTGCACCATTCTCATACATCGTGACCCCGGTCGGAGAGCCACCTCCATAAATGTCACCCGCGTCCATCGTTCCGGGATCGAGCTGGCGCCAGTGCGCGCTCGCGTGATCCTGTTGTGGGCGCTGGACCTCGCGGTAGCTCTGCCTCGCCGAGCGGGTAAAGAACCCCGCGTTCCCATATTCCAGCACGTAGGAGACGCGACACGCCGGTGGGTTGTCATTGTCATTTTGAAAAGTATTTCCATAGGAATCCAGCGATTGCTCGTATGAGTTCCGGTAGCCATGCCCGGTGATTTCACAATCAGTCCCGTCGGGATTCATCCGCACCGTAAAGCCGGAAGTCCAGACGTGCCCATCATCGGACTCCTTCCCGGAATGCGCGATGTGGTCCACCAGATATTCCCCGCCGCCGCCATCATACGTGCCGCCCATGTAAAAGGTCTTTCCTGAGTTATCGGTGAAGACCGCACCACAATTCCCATTGTTAAAATAAAATTTTCCATCCGGTCCGGCGGTCACCGAGTGCAGGGAGTGGTCATGGTTCCGCGCATTGAAGCCTGTGAGAATGACCTCCCGCTTATCCACTGCAGGATCAAATTTCAAATTTCGATCCACATCCGTGTAGCGGATCAGATCGGGCGGCATGGACACATAAATCTCGTTGTCAAAGACCGCCACACCAAGTGGGGCAATGAGGCCCTTCTCCTCCACAAAAGTGTGCGAGGTATCGCACTTCCCGTCGCCATCAGTATCCTCTAACACCGCGATGCGATCACCCGCCGGGCGGCGTCCCAGGTGACGGCGGTAGTTCACCCCCTCCGCCACCCAGATCCGTCCGGCGTGATCGATGTCCATATTGGTGGGATTGTATAACTGCGGTGTGGTCGCCCAGACGGTCACCTCGAGATCTCCCATCGTCTGGAATTCATCAGTGGAGACCTTGGCTGGCGGGGACTTCGGCTTCCAGTCGCTGGAGGATTGGGCCAGGGCAGGCGTGAACAGAAGAAGAGCGAGGGGGTATTTCATAGGCGAGGAGAGATACTATAATGCAACCGCCGGTGTTTCAACTGCATAGCCGGAGAGTTCTCCCGGGTTTCCTGATGCGAAAAAGAATTAGCCTCACGCCTGCCCTGCGACTACTTATCGACCGCAATCCGCTACGATTGCCCACACCGTCAAACCAGCCATGCAGGAGAAAATCGTCATCATCGGAGCCGGACCGGGTGGATTATCCGCTGCCATGATCTTGGCGCACCGTGGCTTCAAGGTCACCGTGGTCGAGAAGGCGGATCGTGTGGGCGGGCGAAATGCCGAACTGAAAGTGGGCAATTACTCCTTCGATACCGGACCGACCTTCCTACATCAGAAGTTCACCCTGGACGAGATCTTCGCCGAGACCGGGCGGGACAGCTCGGACTACATGGACTTCGTAAAGCTTGATCCCATGACCCGCCTCACCTGGGGCAGCGGAGACTCATCACTGACCCTGGAAACCACCTGTGATGAGGAAAAGATGGCCGCTGCCATTGCCGAAACCTTTCCCGGAAATGAAGAGGGCTATCGTCGCTTCATGGCCGATCATGCGCCAAAGCTGCAGGCCATTTACCCCGTCCTCCAAAAACCCTATCACAAACTTACCGCCTACCTGCGCGCCGAGCTGGTGAAGGTCATTCCCTACATCGTCACCCGAAAATCCGTCGTCGATGTCCTGGATCAATACTTCACTGATGACCGGCTAAAGCTCGCCTTCACCTTCCAGGCAAAATACCTTGGTATGAGCCCGTGGAAGTGCCCCGCGCTCTTCAGCATCCTTTCTTACACCGAGTATAAATACGGCATTTACCATATCCAGGGAGGCCTCTGCGGAATCTCAAAAGGCATGGCAAAGGCCGCTACCGAGGAGGGTGCCGACATCCGCCTTTCCACTTTCGTCAATGAGGTCCTCATTGACCCCACCCGGAAAGACCGCGCCACCGGAGTGCTTCTGGAAAATGGCGAGCGAATCCACGCGGACCACGTCATCATGAACGCCGATTACGCCCAGGCCATAACCACTCTCATGAACGGGCATGGGAAGTCCCCGGAGGAATTACGTGGGAAAAAATACTCCTGCTCCGCCTTCATGCTCTACCTTGGACTGGATAAAATTTACGAAGACGAGCCGCATCACCACATCCTTTTCGCCGGAGACTACGCGAAGAATGTCGCCCAGATTCAGGGTGAGAGCGAGGTCTCGCAGGATGCCTCCATCTACATCCGGAATAGCAGTGTTACGGATCCCAATGTCGCCCCGCCGGGCCATTCGCAGCTCTACATTCTCGTCCCCACCATCAATTGCCGCCACCTTGAGGATTGGGAAACTACCAAGGCCGAATACCGCGACCGTATCCTCGAAACGATCGAAAACCGCACCGGTATGAAGGATCTGCGGCAACACATTGTCGCCGAGAAAATTCTCACCCCATCCGATTGGCGGGACAACTACGACATCTTTATGGGTGCTACCTTCAACCTCGCCCACACCATCGATCAGATGCTCTACTTTCGGCCCCACAACCGCCTGAAAGGCTACGAAAATCTCTACCTCGTCGGCGGAGGCACCCATCCCGGAAGCGGACTCCCCACCATCCTAGAGAGCGGCCGCATCTCCTCAAATCTCCTCTGCGAAGCCGCAGGCCAGGACTACACCCGCGCCGACCTCCGCCCCGATTTCATGGCTTAGTTCCAAAACCCGCCCCGAAGTGGGTGCCCCATCGCCGCCCTGGGTCACCAGAGCAAAGAAAAGGCGATCAGATGTTTCGCTGA
>CALBVA010000285.1 GCA_937969125.1 uncultured Verrucomicrobiales bacterium
CGGATTTGAGCAGGGCTAGATCCCGCAGGCGATTGTGAATGCTTTCCCAAAGCCCCAGTTTGGCCCAAGTGCGGAAAGAGTGATAGCAGGTTTTCCAAGGCGGAAGATCATGTTGCATCATGTGCCAACCCGCTCCAGAGCAGACCACGTAGAGGATTCCGTCAATAATGGCTCGCTTTGAGCCTTTTGAAGACGGCCTCTAAGTTTGGCGTTTTCTATGCGTAATCTCTGGCATTCCTGTTCCAATTCACGAATTCACTGATTCGTAGATGTTCCCATGATTCGAAAACCAACTCCATGGCCTGAGCATAGCTGGTTACTTCTTTCGATCCGGGTGGAAGATGCGATGCTTTCGATTGTGGCTGTCTTCTTGAGCTGAGTCAGACGATCCCTGGAAATCGCACCTAAGGCCTCCCAACGCCCCTTGAACTCATCGATTTGGGCGATGAGTTTTAAGATTTCTGGGGTGATAGTCACTTGGGAATTCATGGAGTGGTCCGTAAAATGACCCGATTATACCCGATTAGTGGTGGGAGGTAAATGTTTCAAGATGCGCCGATTCAACAGATGAGGTCTGTGAGCGCTGAAATTGCTCCTTAAGTTTCTCAACTGCTAACAGGAATTCAAAAGATTTTCTCGTTGCCTTAGCCTTAGCCTCTTTCCAGTCCTTGGTTCTAAGGCTTTTCTTAAAGTGAGTTTGGCCATTGGTTAGCCCCGGTGGTAAGTCGCGTGGATACCGGGCATTGAAGTAGGAAATGCCATTTTTTGCGGAATGTTTTTGGGATGCGTGGCACGTCGTCTGAGGTTTCTGGTGTATCACCGTGGTGTGATATATTCAGAATCTAACGTGCTAATTTCCAATGCTTCCACTCGTTTTGAGCGAGCTAGAGGGAAAATGGCGGAGAGGGAAGGAATTGAACCCACCAAGGACAGATTGCCCTTCAACGGTTTTGAAAACCGCGGCGACCACCAGGCACGCAGCACTCTCCGGGGGGAAAGTGAAGGAAATTGGGGGGCTGGTCAAATGAATGGCTTCGTTTTTTCCAATTATTCTACTTTGGTCACTTCCTGGATTTGTTCGGCGGTGAGGTTGTTGTTTTCCATCCAGATGGCGGCTTCGTCGGCGGAACGACCGTGCCAGTTTTTTAGGATGGCTTTGGTGCCGTTCCAGCGGCGTTTGTCGTCGCCGATGGTTCCGGCCCATTCGAGCGAGCCGACGGGGTCTATGTCGGCGAGTTGGGTGGCGTAGCTGTTGACGGCCTGATCGCGGGGCTCGCCTTCGCCGAGGTTCTCGATCCAGTTAGCGGTGGCTTGTGGATCGTCCTTGGCCCATTGGTTGACGATGGAGGCGTAGGCCTTTCCTTGGCCAGTGGGATCGGGAATACTAGAGGCCCATTGTGCGGCAGCGGCGGGGTCTTGACCGGCCCAATTGCTAGCGATGTTCCCGTAGACCTGAGGTGCGTCAGCTCCGAGGTTGTTTTCTTCGAGAGCGCGAGCAGCTGCGGCAGGATCGCTCTGGGCGATTTTTCCGATAACCGATTGGATAAATTTTCGGGAGGTGGAGTTGTCCGGTAGTTCGGCGGCCTTGGCGAGGGCTGCTTCGGGGTCGGCTTCAGCCCACTTGGAAGCCTGGTTGGCGATGTGTTGTTCGGTGGTAGTCGAGGGTGGGAGGGCCAGGATGAATTCAGCGGCTGGTTGCCCGCCGTTCCACCAACGTTGGAGGACAGAGTTGATGGCGGCCTCGCGGATGATGGGGTCATCGAGCTTTGCGGCGGCGGTGGCAGCGGCCTTCGGGTCATTATTTGCCCAGCCTCCGTAGACGCCAGCGGTGAGGCTGCGGGTCTCGGGGCCGGAGGGCATGCTGGCGAGTCGTTCGAGGGCGGCTTGTGGGTCGACTTGTGAGATACTATCGAGAACTTGGCTGAGGACCCTGGCTCGTTCGCCAGGTTCTTTGAATTTTTCGGCGTAGGCGAAGGCTTCATCGGGAGAGCTCTTGGCCCACTCAGAGAGGACGCCGCCGATGGCGCGTTGACGGATGCCAGAGTCTTTGAATTTTGTGGCAAATTCGAGGGCGCGACCCATGTCAGTTTTGGCAATTTGCTCGACAGCCTGCCTGACCATCCAGGGGTTCACATTGCTTTCGCCTATCTCATCAATGAGTTCCATGGCGGAGGTGGGGGCAGACCAGGCGAGCTGCCAGAAAGAGTCTTCAATGATACTCGAGAGCTGCGATTTGTCTTCGATACCTTTGAGGTAGACGACGGCTTTCTCGAGGTCTTTGGCGATCCATTGACGGACGGCATCGCTGAGAGCGTTGGAGCGGATGTTGCCGGTGGTATTGGCGGAGATCCATTCGACCGCGAAGGCGGGATCCTTTTTAGCGAGGGAGCGACCCAGGTTTGACAGGGCATCCGGTGTGAGGTTCTCCATATTTTCGGTAGCCCAAGCAGTGGCTTCCTGTGGGTCCTTGCTAGCCCAGTAGCTCACGATTTTAGAATAAGTTTCCCGCCGTTCGTGGAGGGGGAGCTCTGAGGCGCTGGTGAGTGCCTTGGTCCGATCAATTTGAAACCACTGGCTGTAGACGTTGGCGATGATTTCGCCGCGTTCGAGGGTTTTGAGTTTTCTAGCCTCGGCGAGAGCCGCTAAGGGATCTTTTTTTGCCCAGGAGCCAAAGAGTCCAGCGGCTGAGAGGCCCTTAGTCTTACCATAGAACTCAAGGGCCATTTTCGGATCAATCTTGGCGATGGCACTGAGGGCAGCATTCTGAGCGGTGCGCTGCATCTGCGGGGTTTTCATCGTCGAGGCGGCCTGCCAGGCGGAGCCGGGATCACTTTCAGCCATGGTTCGGAAGACGGTGGAGAGATTGGTGTCCCGCATCCAGTCGGTGTTGTCGGTGGCTGCCTTCAGGGCGGCCTGTGGGTCGAGTTCGGCCCAGCGTTCGTAGAGCAGAGTGGAAGCGAGGTTCCGTTGCACCCAATTTTCCCACTTGTGTTCCTTGATCTTCTGGCGGAGGGCCTCCATGTCGCCGAGGCCGGAGTTGGTGACGAGATCGGTCAGGCTGAGGATGGTCTCACGCGAGGTCCGGCCTTCCTCGAAATTTTTCATTACGGCATCAAAGGTCTCATGGCTTTTTGTCCGCTGAGTGACGATGCGGGTGGCATTGTCTCGAGTGATTTCCGAAGAGGCGGGCTGCTGGTTTTGCGAGGCGATGAACCATCCGCCCGCACCACCAAGGGCGAGGGAAAGTCCGACAGAGGGGACCAGTTGTTTGGTATTCATGGTGCAGAAGGAGAGCGCTGCAGCTTATGATTTTTCCCGAAATTTTTTCCCTTTTCCGACGCTAAGTTTGTGATCTCCGGCGATCATGATGTGAGCGGTTTCCGGTGACTGGTAGTTGTATTGCCCGTCAGGGAGGCGTTGGCCATCGATGAACATTTCGTCGACATGAAAGCGGG
>CALBVA010000286.1 GCA_937969125.1 uncultured Verrucomicrobiales bacterium
GCTTCGGGCGTCGTTCACCCCGGGTGATGGCGCGGGCGTATTCGGTGAGTTGACCGACGGGGCGGAAGAGCCAGATGAAGACGGCGACAATGAGAACCAGAATGCCCAGGCCGATAAGGCCGGTGGCTTGGATAATAGTGCGGCGTCTTTCGTGAACGAATGGGAGGACATCGCTTTGCGCCTTCGAGACGCTGACGCAGCCGGTGATCTTCCCCTCGGTGTGGATGGGAGCCCCGACGAACATGACGGAGGAATTGGGATTCTTCTCATCTGTCCGGGAGGAGCGGGCACCGTATTCTCCGTTGAGGGTTTTTCGCACATCCTGCCAGATTGAGGAGTCCTGTCCTACGTTTTCGGGGTGGAGGCTGTCATAGATAATGATGCCTTTTTCATCGGTGACGTAAGCGTTCATCCCGATGCCGGTTTTTGTGATATGGAAGATGCGGGCTTCAATCTCACGCTGTTTACTGCCTCTGAAAAGACGGTCGAGGTCGCCTTCGTTTTCAAGGTAGTTTGCGAGAAGATTTGCGGTATCGACCATGGATTCCTCGGTGGCCTGAAGGGTCTGGAACTCGAGATCCTTTAGGAGGAAATCGATGAGGCGGTAGAAGCCCAGACCGAGAATTAGGAGGACGAAGAAGAGTGTGACACGGGTGAGGCGCATTTAGAAGACGAGGGTATAGCCTAGGCCGCGGCGGGTTTGCAGGGTTTGGGCGGCTTCGGTTGACTGGTCGCGGAGCTTTGCGCGGAGGGACTTGATGTGGGCGTCAATGGTTCGGTCCATGGCGGAGCCGGGATCGTCCCAGGCTTTTTCGAGGAGTTGCTCGCGGGTGAAGACGCGGCCGGGTTGGCTCAGGAAGATGGCGAGAAGCTTGTATTCGTGTGCGGTGAGATCCAGCTGATGTCCGCAGCAGGTGATGGACATGGTTTCCTCGGTGTGATGAAGGAGCGCAGATGAGGGCGGGACTGAAGGTGCCGGGGAAGGCTGGCCGCGGCGCATGATGGCACGGATGCGGGCGACGACGGCGCGGGGCGAGAAGGGCTTGGTGACGTAGTCGTCTGCACCGAGCTCCAGACCGAGAACTTGATCGATCTCAGAGTCACGAGCGGTGAGGAAGAGGATGGGAACTTCAGAGGACTCGCGGATGCGGCGGCAGACATCGAAGCCAGTGAGGTCCGGAAGGCCGATATCGAGGACAACAAAATCGGGTGGCGTTGAAGAGAAGTGGTCCAGGCCTTCACTACCGGTGGTGACGTGGGTGACGGAGAAGTTTTCGGTCTTGAGAGCATAGATCAGGGTGTCCGCAATGGCGGGTTCGTCTTCGACGATGAGGACCGATTTCATAGTAAGAGGAGGTGATTGACCGAGGTTAGCCGAGATCGTAGGCATCGAGATCTGCAGTGACGATGACATCCTCCGGAGTGGGGGTGGCTCGGAGGATTTTATTGAGGTGGTGCGAGAGCACACGGGCATTGGGGCCTCTCATTAGAAGCTGGAAGCGAAACTGGGAGTGGGATTTTGTCAGGGGAGAGGGAATGGGATCGCTGAGAATGATTTCCTCTGGAAGGTTTTCCTCCAGCTTTCGGTGGAGGGTCTGCAGGGTGAACTCGGCGCGGCGTTCGTGACTGGAGCGAGCGAGGAGCAGGGCGAGGTGGGTGTAGGGCGGGTAGCCGAAGGCCTGTCGCATCTCGAGTTCCTGGGTGACGAAGCCATCGAAATCATGGTGTCGGGCGAATTGGATGGAAGGGGAATGGGGCGTGGAGGTCTGGATGATGACCTCACCGGCCATGGCACCACGTCCGGCGCGGCCCGCAACCTGGGTGAGAAGCTGGAAAGTACGCTCGCCCGCTCGAAAATCCGGTGCGTAGAGTGAGAGGTCAGCATTGAGAACACCGACGAGGGTGACATTAGGAAAATCCAGTCCCTTCGCGATCATTTGGGTGCCAAGGAGGATGTGGATCTTTTTTGCGCGAAAGTCGCGAAGGACATCGCGGAGGGCATTCTTTCGGCGGGTGGTATCGGTATCGAGCCGGGCGATGGTAGCGGTGGGGAAGACCTTGCGAAGGATGACCTCGGCTTTCTCGGTGCCGTACCCCTGCATGCGAATAGCGGGATCCCGACACTCGGGGCACAGGCGGGGAACTACAGCCTGATGTCCACAGACATGGCAGACGAGCCGCTCTTCGGCGCGATGGTAGGTGAGGGGAATGGCGCAGTGATTGCACTCGATGACATGGCCGCAGGGGGGGCACTGGAGGGAGCGAGCAAAGCCGCGTCGATTCAGGAACACGATGGTTTGCTCACCAGCTTCGAGGCGCTTCTCAATGGAGGTACGGAGAACGTCGGAGATGATGGCATCCCGGCCTTTATGCTTCCGCGCTTCGATGCGCATATCGACAACACGGGTGAGAGGGAGTTGAGCACCGTCGGCACGTTCCTTCATGTGAACGATATCATACTTGCCGAGGAGGGTGTTGTTGAAGGTCTCCAGCGAGGGGGTGGCGGAGCCCAGGAGGACGGAACATTTCTCGAGGTGGCAACGGACGACAGCGAGATCGCGAGCGTGGTATTTCGGAGGGTTTTCCTGCTTATAGGCGGGTTCATGCTCTTCATCGACGATGATGAGGCCTAGGTCGCGCACCGGAGCGAAAATGGCTGAGCGTGCTCCGATGACCATGCGAGCCTTGCCTGCTCGGATGCGGTGCCATTCATCAAAACGTTCACCTTGGGAGAGGTTTGAGTGAAGGACGGCAATTTGGTTTTCCAAGTCGGAGAAACGAGCCTTGAAGCGCTGTATGGTTTGGGGGGCGAGAGAGATCTCGGGGACGAGAATGATGACGTTTTTACCGAGGTCGAGAGCGTGGCGGGTGGCCTGAAGGTAGACTTCGGTCTTTCCCGAGCCGGTAATGCCGTGAAGGAGGATGGGAACGGGTTTTTCACTTTCGAGGCTGGCGCAGATTTTTTCGTGAACAACTTGCTGCTCTGGATTGAGCTGAAGAGGTTCGGTGGGGATGAAGGTCTCATTGGCATCGGGATCACGGCGGATCTCGAGGTCGATGATTTTAACCCATCCTTTTGTGGCCAGGGCCTTAAGCGAGGCTGCCGCTGAGGAACCGCCGATCTCCGAGATAGGGAGCGGCTTGTCGGCGACTAGAACGAGACTGAGGATGTCGTGCTGGCGTTTGGCTCGTTTTGCGAGGGTGGCCATTTCCTCGTTGGTGGGCTTTTTCTCCAGAACAGCAGCGCGCCGGGTTTTGGCGGAGCCTTTCTCTCCACGTATGGAACTCGGGATGATGGAGCGAATGACCTGTTCCAGCGGTGTGCCGTAGTAAGAGGTGATCCATTCGGCGAGTTTTAGCAGGGGCGTGGTTACAAGTGGCTTGGGATCGACAAGGTCGGTCAGGTAGCGGAGATCGAAGTCGGCTTGTGAAGCCTCTCCAACACGTAAGACCGTTCCGGTTGCAGGTCGATTACGCAGAGGAATGCGGACGCGACAACCCGGAACGACCTTTAGATTGTCGGGGATGGCGTAATCGAAAACGAGCTCGGATGGCCCATCGACGAGGACACTGGCTGCAAGCGGCATGATTGGAGGGTGCCGCTACTTCTTTTGGTCGTTCTTGGTCTTTTTCTTACGCTCGATCGCCAGAAGAATGGCGTATTTGCGTTTGAAGACCCGGGATCGAAAAACGGTGAGGCGTATTTTTGTTCCGGGGTATTTCTCACTCAGAAGCATGGCTTCTCCGGCGATTGGCTGGCGTCCTTGTGTTGGTTTCTTTAAGCCCCCCTTTTTTAGCCTTTCGGAGGCTTTGGCTTTCTCTTCCGCAAGGTCGGCTTTTTCCCATCCCTCGCCAAGATGTGCGATGAGCTGTTTCTCGAGAACCTCGTAACGATCATCGGAACCGAAATTCATGATCTTGTTGAAAGGATCAATTTCAGTTTTGTTGATGAAGCGGGCGTTCTTGAATGATTTAGTGAGATCAGGAAATTCTCCGAAGCAGGGAATGGTAAGAAGCCCGATAATTAAAGGGAGGAAGAAATATTTCATGAGACCAGAGTCGATGGATTTTTGCTCTTATGCAAGGTCTTCTCCATCTCCGGGTACCCTGAAGACATTCCAGAGAACGGCGCAATAACCGACTGCGACCACGTGAATTGAAAACAAGGATAGGGGGAAATCAAAACAGGAGTGAATTCCGAGGCCGATCAGGGAGATGACCATCGCTCTGATGAGTTGGCGGTGTTCTTCTGGAACTCGTTTGGTTTTTAGAAGCCAAATTCCCCGGCCAACGGCCCCCAGGCCGATTGTAAACCATGCAATCGCGCCAAGATATCCCCATTCGAAGATGGTTTGGGCCGGATCACAATGGGTCTGATCCCAGCGTTTTCCCGCTGTAATAAGCTCCAGGTGCTCTTTTTTCATGTAGTGATGAATCGTGTGACGAAAAGTGCCGGGGCCAAACCCGGCCCAGATGGGCTCTTTTTCATCAAAAGCGGTATCGAGAGTCAGTTCGATGATCGCGACGCGACCGGTGATTGTGACAGCTTCGCCTTTTTCTTCAATGGCTCTCACAAATTCATCAACCCGATTGATCAAATATCGTGCGCTCAGCAAACCAAGCGCTGAAAAGATGAGCAGGATTGCACCGATCACGAATTTTTTTTCCATGGTCAGCCTGGCACCGCCTCTTCGCTGTTTGAGGGCGGCCTTGATGGTTCCAGCCTCCACGATTAGAAAAAGGAGAACCTGGAAAAAGAGAATGATCACCGCTGCCTTTGAGGCTGCGGCTACGATTCCGGCAGCCACGATGCCGCAGGCGAGAATCCAGCCAAAGAATTCAGACTGGACTCCTTTCTCCCTCTGGGATTTCAAGGCCATAGCCATTAGAATCACGATGCCGAGATTCATCATGGAGGAGGCATTGGCGAGATTGATATAGGGAGCGAAAAATGTTGGAGGAGTGTCAGCGGGAATCCCCCAAACCGAATCGAGGTCGAGAGCCTTGTGACCAATTCCCACTAAAGCGACGAAGAGCGAACAAAAAGCAAAGATCATGACGATCCACCGCCATGCTCCGGTCTGGGTGCTCCGGGCGATGGCGAAGAAAAAGAGAACGATCATCGCGAACTCGAAAACGAAGTAGCTGGATGTGGTGAGGGCGACTGTTCCGGGCAGTGATGGGAAAAGGCGATCCTTATTCGCAAAACGCTCCCAGATATAAGTTCCGGCATCGTGATTGGACTGGGCGTTTAGCACGAGGAAGCCACCCCATAGGAGGAGATATCCTAGGCAAATCAATAAAGTGATCGGTAG
>CALBVA010000287.1 GCA_937969125.1 uncultured Verrucomicrobiales bacterium
GGACTTCTGAACTAAATTACCTGCTGCCTGCCAAAAAAAACTCGTGCGATTTTCTGCGACAGGTCGAGCCATTTTTAGCCATCGGAATACAGATCTGACTGGTCAGCCCCTACTTATCCCACTGTCAAAAAACGACGCCGAATCCCTCTAACTCATTAAGGGAGAAATGGTGCGCGCGAGAGGAATCGAACCTCCACGGGGTTGCCCCCACATGAACCTGAATCATGCGCGTCTACCAATTCCGCCACGCGCGCGACGGCGGAAAGAAATCACTCCGTATCGGGATTGGCAATGACTTTCTCTGCTGCGGGAAACTTTCCTGAACTCCTCTGGAGAGGTTCTAGTTCTTGCCAAATTTGCGGTTCAGTTCCTGGAAGGAGATTTGCACCAGGGTCGGGCGGCCGGCGGGGTCACAGTATGGGAGGTCGCAGGTGAAGAGCTCATCGAGGAGCGGCTTGATGGTGGTGAGGCTCCAGCCATCGATGAGGGATCCGGCGCGGGCGACTTTTGAGGCGAAGCCTTCGTAGGCAAGACGCTTCACGCGGTCGTTTCGATCGAGAATGGAATCAATCAGCTTGGTGAGGACAGGGCGGATTTCGTCCGACTTTAAAAAGGCGGGAACTGCTGAGACTTGGACGGTGAGGCCTCCGAAAGATTCGAGAATGAAGCCCGCGTCCTCAAAGTGAGACTGATGCCGCATGAGGAGATCGACATCCCGGGCATCCAGCTCCAGCAGGACTGGAACGAGGAGGCCTTGCGAATCGATTCCTTCTTCGCGCTTCAGGAGGCGTTCGTAAAAGATGCGCTCGCGGGCAGCTTGCGGCTCCATTAGGACGAGTCCTTCCTCACCCTCCAGAAGGGCGTATTGATCTGAAAGCACACCAATAACGCGGAAATTCGGAGTAACTGCCACCCTGTCATGTTCAACCTCGAGTTCAGGTTGCTCCTCGTGAGTTTGCTGCCACACCGGAGCGATCTCCGCTGATGCTTTCTCCTCATTTACGGTAGAGGAAGTGGTCTCGACGCGGACGACTTGCTGGACACCCTCGCGAGTTTCCAGTCGCACGGACGGGGTCGCCGCAGGCGGAGCTTCACGGCTCATAGGGACAATGACCTCCCGTTCCGGCGGGCGGAGAGCTAGCTCTACAGCTTCCATGATGGCGAGACGGACTTGCGAGGAATCACGAAAGCGCACTTCACGCTTGGCCGGATGCACATTGACATCGACGAGGGTCGGATCCATCTGCAGCCAGAGCCAAGCTGCGGGTTGAAGACCTTCCTGGAGAGCGCCGCGAAATGATTCCTTAAGTGCCCGGGAGATCACAGAATCCTCAATCGGGCGGCCATTGAGAAAAACATACTGATGCCTGCGGCCGCGTCGCGCGAAGGAGGCTGGCAGGACCGCTCCCTCCACCGAGATTCCCCGCCCTTTCCAGCTGGGCACGGTGACGAGGTCGCGGCCGGACTCACTCCCACTCATGGCCTCGATCCGCACGCGTCGGTCGGAGGTCGCGGGGAGATCCAGCACAGTGCGGCCATCCTTTCGCAAGAGCCAGCCGATGTTCGGAGTGCAGAGGGCATGCAGGCGGATTTGGTGGTCAATGTGGGCCGCTTCCGTCGTCTCGGCCTTCATGAATTTCTTTCGAGCGGGCACATTAAAAAAGAGATCACGGATCTCGATACTGGTTCCCACCGGGCAGCCGACGGTGTGTGGCTCATGGAGCTGGCCTCCATCGACACGGACCTCAGTGCCCTCGACTGAATCGGCCTCGCGGGTCTGCATGGTGAAGCGCGAGACAGAAGCAATACTCGGGAGAGCTTCACCCCGGAAGCCGAGGGTGAGGATGCCATTGAGATCATCCGAACTGTGGAGCTTACTGGTAGCGTGGCGTTCCAGCGAGCGCGCGGCATCGGCGGGTGACATGCCACATCCATCGTCACGCACCCGCATCATGGCGATGCCGCCGCGTGAGATCTCGACCTCGATCTTCCGCGCACCGGCATCGATGCTGTTTTCGATCAGCTCTTTGATGACGCTGGCGGGTCGCTCAATGACCTCCCCCGCCGCGACCTGGCTGGCGAGGGTTTCGGACATCACTTCGATGACGGGCACGGGACAAGTCTAGCGGGTCCAGAGGGACGGTCAAAGGTGGAGATTGACGGAGAGGAGCAAACGGGTTGGTCAACCGGTTGCTTGGGTCGCCCTTTTGGGGCTTTTGATCGTGCCGATTTTAGCCGGCACTCTGTAGACGTGCCGTGAGCTACATTTCCAGCATCATCCTCGTGGGGTTTTCGAGGCAGTCCTTAATGCGAATGAGGAAAGTGACGGCCTCCTTGCCATCGACGAGGCGGTGGTCATAGCTGAGGGCGAGATACATCATGGGGCGGATGACGACTTCTCCATTCACGGCCATGGGACGCTGCTGGATGGTGTGCATGCCGAGGATACCGCTCTGGGGAGGATTGAGAATGGGAGTGCTGAGGAGCGATCCGTAAACGCCGCCATTGGAGATGGTGAAGACGCCACCGGTGAGGTCGGAGAGTTCGATTTTTCCTTCCTTGGCTTTGTTGGCGTAGCCGATGATGTCCTTCTCGATGTCGGCGAAGGATTTTTGGTCGGCATCGCGGACAACGGGCACGATGAGGCCCTTCTCGGTTCCGATAGCGATGCCGATGTCGTAGAAGTGGTTTTCAATGATTTCCGTTTCCTCGATGCGGGCATTGATTGAAGGGACATCCTTGAGAGCCTGGACGACAGCCTTGGTAAAGAGCGACATGAAGCCGAGCTTCACGCCGTGCTTGGCGACGAAGTCCTCCTGCACCGACTTGCGGAGCTTCATGACCTCGGTCATATCGACCTCGTTAAAAGTGGTGAGAATGGCAGCAGTCTGCTGGGCATTGACGAGGTGCTGCGCGATTTTGCGGCGGAGGGGCGTCATCTTCTTACGGGAGACGCGGGTTTCCTCATCGGGTAATTTTGCTGGCGGGCTCTTGGGGACCGCAGGTTCCGGTGTTACAGCTACAGTTGGGGGTATTACAGCAGCCGTATTCGCGGGAGCCGGAGGGGCAGATTCCGCAGGAGCTTCAGAAACCGCGATGGTGCCGAGGGTGGCACCAATCTCGACTTCGGTGCCTTCGGTTACTTCGATCTTGATGATGCCGGAGGCTTCGGCTTCGAGTTCGCTAGAGACCTTATCAGTATCAAGCGAAACGAGGACCTGACCTTTATTAACGAAGGCCCCATCGGAGACGGACCAAGCCGCCACGGTCGCTGAGGTGATGGATTCACCGGCGGCGGGAACCTTGATGGTAATGGTTTCCGACGATGGCTTGGATGGAGTTGCCGGGGCTGGTGTGGGAGAATCATCCTTCATCTCAGCGGAGGCAGCAGGTGCGGCAGTCCCAGCCCCTTCTTCAATAGAGCCAATGACGGTACCGATGGCGACTTCCTCGCCCTCCTGCACCGTGATTTTCAGGACGCCGGAAAAATCGACCTCAAGTTCGGTGGAGACCTTGTCGGTTTCGAGAGTGACCAGGGTATCCCCCTTGTTCACCGTGGCTCCATCAGTGTGGTGCCAGCGCGCGACGAGTGCGGAGGTGACGGATTCTCCAACGGGGGGAATTTTGATTTCGTGAGACATGTGACTGAAGCGATTGGAAAAGCTGAGGCGGACTTAAACTGAGAAGGCTTGTTCGCAGAGCATCTTTTGCTCGCGTTTGTGGACGGCTTTCGAGCCGGTGGAAGGACTGGAAGCACGTTCCCGGCCAGCATAGCGAACGTGGGAACGGGTAAGCTTCTCGAGGCGCGGCTGCATGAAGAACCAGGCACCCATGTTCAGTGGCTCCTCCTGACACCAGATGAATTTCTTGGCGTTGCGGTAGGGGCTGATGACTTGCTTGATCTCATCAGTGTGGAGCGGGTAGATCTGCTCGACCCGGACAATGGCGGCATCCTTGATTCCGTTTTCCTCGCGGTAGGTGATGAGGTCGTAATAGACCTTTCCGGAACAGAAGATGATGCGGGAGACATTATCCGGCTTATCGAACTCATAGTGATCCGGGAGGATTTCACGGAAAGCGGTGTCATCCAGGAACTCCTCAAGATGCGAAACCGCACGCGGGTGGGTGAGCAGGCTCTTGGGCGTCATCAGGATGAGCGGCTTTCGAGTGGGTGAGAGCTTCTGGCGGCGCAAGGCGTGGAAATATTGCGCAGGCGTGGTGAAGTTCCCCACGATCATATTCTTCTCGGCGCAGAGTTGGAGAAAGCGCTCGAGCCGGGCACTGGAGTGCTCCGGTCCCATGCCCTCATAGCCGTGCGGCAAGAGCATGACCATCGAGCTGGGGGTCTGCCACTTCGACTCGGCGGAAGAAATGAACTGGTCAATCATGACCTGGGCACCATTGGCAAAGTCGCCAAACTGCGCTTCCCAAAGCAGGAGCATCTGCGGGTAGCCGAGAGAATATCCGTAGTCGAAGCCAAGGACCGCCGCTTCCGAAAGGAGGCTGTTATAAACACAGAATCGTTCCTGATCTTCACTGAGTTCGCGAAGCGGGATGTAGCGTTCACGGGTCTCGTAATCATAGAAGACGGCATGACGGTGGCTAAAAGTTCCACGGCGACAATCCTGCCCGGACAGGCGGACGGGATAGCCATTCATGAGCAGCGAGCCAAAGGCAAGAGCCTCGGCAAATGCCCAATCGAACGGGCCGCCATTGGCGAGAGCCTCGACGCGACGTGGGATGAAGCGCTTCGCAAGTGTGGGGTGCAATTGGAAACCCTCCGGAATGGTGGTCAGGGTCTTGCCAATGTGCTGGAGCATCTCCAGTTCGATCCCGGTGGTCACGGCATCGTGTGTGTAGGGTGGCTGGGCCTCGGCGGTGGAGCCGGTGAATTCATCAATGTCACCGTCCTGCTCGTGGCGGCGCATGTCTTCTAAGCCTTCATCAAGTTCACTCCAGATCTCATCATGGATGGCTTGAGCTTCGGCGTTGGTGAGGACTCCGGCATCGACCAATTCATCCCGATAAAGTTGTCCGGCAGTCTTTCGCCCGGCGATCTTACGATAAATATGCGGCTGGGTGAAGGCGGCTTGATCGGTCTCATTGTGGCCCTGACGGCGATAGCAATACATATCGATCACGATGTCCCTCCCCCACTGCTGGCGGAAGTCCATCGCGAACTCAGCGGCCCAGAGAAGCTCCTCGGGTCGCTCGCCATTCACATGGAGAATGGGTGCCTCGATCATCTTCGCAACATCCGTGGCATAAGCCGAGGAGCGGGCATCCTCCGGCATCGTGGTAAAGCCGATCTGGTTATTAATAACGAGGTGGATGGTGCCACCGGTACGATAGCCCTCGAGTTGGGAGAGATTGAGAACCTCGGCAACGGGACCTTGTCCGGCGAAGGCGGCATCACCATGAAGCAGAAGCGGCAGGACGACCTTCCGATCCGTCATGACGCCGTCGTCTCCGATGAGACGCTGTCGAGCGCGGGCCTTTCCTTCCACAACGGGGTTAACCGCTTCGAGGTGGGAGGGATTGGCTGCGAGGCTCACACGGACTTCGCCATCAGGAAGCTTCCGGACTTTTTCATAACCCAGGTGGTATTTCACATCGCCGTCACCAGCGACGAGGTCGGGGACGTAATTGGGCGTGAACTCATAAAGGAGCGTGGCCACCGATTTCTTCACGAAGTGGGCGAGGACATTGAGGCGACCACGGTGGGCCATTCCCATCTCGATCTCCTTCACGCCGTGCCCAGGGCAGGACTCCAACATGCGGTTCAGCAGGACCATGGTCCCCTCCCCGCCTTCGAGGGAGAAACGCTTCTCGC
>CALBVA010000288.1 GCA_937969125.1 uncultured Verrucomicrobiales bacterium
CGTTTATACCATCCCTCAGGGCTACACTAAAATTGAAATTGCAGCTGGTGATGGAAGCACAGCAGCGCTCACTTCGATTTCTGCAACACTCCTGCGCGACGTCGAATTCGCAGGTGAGGCGACTTTTGACGGAGCTACTTACAATGACACCTCGGACACTCAGGAACTTGTCGTGACCGGAGCGGACTTTTCTGCCGACCAGTGGACTGACGAACCCTATCTTGCCTTTATCTCCAGCAGACTTCCGAATGGACCTGAAGAAGCCTTCGAAATCAGCAGCCACACGACCAACACGTTAACGCTCAAATCAACCTTCGGTCTTCGTGAGACAACCGATCCGATTAGCGACGAACCAATCACTCCTAGATTTCCTGAAGATGTTTCTGTGAAGATTCGGAAGGCGACAACCTTAGCATCATTCTTTGGTTCGACAGGGCCTAGCTTTGGAGCCAACGATGTAGTCTTTGCGTGGGATGGAACTAGCTGGAAAGGCTTTATCTATTCTTTTCTAGGTCATTGGTCCCCCTCTACCGATGATTTTGAAGATGTTGATGACACCATCATCTTCCCAAATCAAGGTCTCTTCGTGTCTCGCGTGACTGCCTCTCCAGTAATAGTCACTCTTTTCGGAGAGGTACCATCGGCTCCGCAGATTAACACAATTGCGGGTGCTGCATTTGTCTCAAATCGCTATCCGGTAGCGACGACGTTGGCCGAGTCCGGCATCAACAATTCTTCTTGGCAGAGCACCGACACCCTCTACGTATGGAATCAAACCACATCTCAATGGGACGCTTTTATCGTTTCCTTCCTCGGGCACTGGTCCCCTGCAACTGATGACTTCGATGATCAAGATGGCAAAGTAATCCCGGCCAATTCAGCGATGTTTGTAACTCGAGGAACGGCAATTAGTGGAGAATCAGGTGAAACTGTAACAACCCTCCCATACAACCCTTTTGCTCCCTCTGCTCAGTAATTGCTCACTGAAATCATACAACCTCTTCCAATTACGATATTAATTTCATGAAATCCATCCTATCAATCATCCCAATTTGCGCCTTGGGACTCGGAACTCAAAGCACGAGCGCTGCAACCTTTTCCCTCAGCACTGCTTCGGCATGGTCTTTTTATGACGACGCTGCCCAAACATCACCACTTGCCGCTGGATCCGTAGTCCAAGTTGGATTTTTCCTCGGTATTGATGCCACCACAAACCCCAGCACTTTCACAGAGGAGCAATGGAACACCTTTACCCCAATCGTGGGCATCGGGTCGCTTAACCCAATGCAGACACTGGCCATTCGTTTTGCCAATGTTGATAATCCATCCGTATTTGGCGGAGCATTTGCTTTCACCGATGCAGATGACACTCCGTTTGGAACGACTGATCCAATTCGTTTGGGTTTCCGAATCTTCGACTCTGAGGACCCAACTCAAGGTGAGTTTAACACTGTTTCAAATTTTGAAGACGCCTGGGTCCTTACGAATCAGAACCAACAAGACACCGATCAAGGCCCTATCCTGAGAATTGGTCGCTCGGCAGGTGACACAACTCCGGGTGACAGCAACCCTCGGCTTGCGTGGCAAGATGACTCCAGCCCCTTTGCAACCACCATTCAAGTCGTCCCCGAGCCCAGCACTTCGCTTACCGCTCTTCTGGGACTTGGCCTTCTGATTGGAGCACGTCGCCGGAAGTAATTCTTTAGTCAGAAAATATTTCAAAAGCCTCCGCCCTCCGGGTCGGGGGCTTTTTTCTTTCTCTGGGACTTCTCTCCTACTCCTCCAGCATCGCGGCCATGCCGCTGAAGAAGCCACGGAGTTCATCGTCGGAGGCCTCCGCGCCCATGATGTCATCGTAGTCCTCTTCCTGGATCCAGTCTTCCTTGAGCTCCGGAATGAAGCTACTGGGCTCACAGGCCTCTTCCTTCCCCCACTTCACACGAGTGGAGCAGTAAGTCATCGTCATGCGTTCCTTGGCGCGGGTGATACCGACGTAGAGAAGGCGGCGCTCCTCATCACGGGTCCCCTCCTCCACACTCCGCTTATGGGGCAGGATTCCCTCCTCCAACCCCACCAGGTAGACCACGGGATATTCGAGCCCCTTCGCGGCGTGCAGTGTGATGAGAGTGACTCCGCTTTTCTTATCGAGGTCGTCATCGCGGTCAGTATCCAGCGCAGCTCGATCCAGAAAATCGCCGAGAGATTTGCCTTTTTTGATCGCGTTGGTGATGGAGGCAACTGTCTCGCTGACAGCCTCGCGTCGAGTGTCCTTTTCTTTATCGGTTTTACATTGGCGCATCAACCACTCGATGAAGTCCATTTCAATGAGCCACTCATTGACCACCACGCCGGCGTTTTCGCCATCCACGATGCGGCGGCGGGCCTTTTCGGCCTGCTCGATGAAGCTGCGAATCGCGGTGACGACCTTGGTGGAGAGCTGGGCGAGGAAATCTTCATCAGTCAGCGTTTTCCAGATCCCCTGGTCCTTTTCACGGCTCCACTCGACCGCGGCCATCGAGGTGGTATTACCAATGCCGCGCGGAGGCGTATTGAGCACGCGGAGGAGCGGGAGATCGAGGTCGGGATTATCGATGACCTGGGCATAGCTGAGAATATCCTTCACCTCCTTCCGGTCGTAGAAGCTCTGCGCGCCGACCATGCGGTAGGGTATCTTGGCCTCTCGCAGGGACTCCTCAACCACCCGGATCTGGCCGTTGGTGCGGAAGAGGATGGCAAAGTCCTCCAACACGCGCCCGTCTTCGCGGGTGGAATTGATCTCAGTAACAATCCAGTCCGCCTCTTCCTTATCACCAGGCATTGAGACGAGGCGGACGAGGTCACCTCCGGGGATTGTGTAGCGGAGTTCCTTTTCGCGACGACCGGTGTTGTTCTTAATGACACCGTTTGCGACTTCGAGAATGGCTTGGGAGCTGCGGTAGTTTTCTTCAAGGCGGATGATTTTGGGATCCGGGAAGAATTTTTCGAACTGGAGGATATTTGCGACTTCCGCGCCCCGCCAGCCATAGATCGATTGGTCATCATCACCAACCACGCAGATGTTGTAGGGCGCGGCTACGAGCTGCTGGAGGAGCTGCATCTGGAGACCGTTGGTGTCTTGAAACTCATCGACAGTCACGAAGCGAAAGCGATCCTGCCAGTAAGCTCGGACATCGGCGTGCTCGCGGAGGACACGCTCGCCGAGGATGAGGAGATCATCGAAATCGATAGCATTTTGGGCGCGGAGTTCGTTCTGATAGGCCACCGCGATCTCGGCGACGAGGTCGTCCTGGATGCTGGTGAGCGGCTTCCCCGCGCTCTTACACTTCGAGATCTCCGACATCACCTCGCCGGGCTTCAGATTGATCTTCGCCCCGCCTTTCCGGACGATGAGCTGGCGGATCATGCCGGTCTGGTCACCACCTGCCATGATGGCGAACTTCTTCCGGTATCCGAGGGCAGTGATGTCACGTTTCAGTATGCGGAGGCAGAGCGAGTGAAAGGTGCAGACGGTAAGAGCCTTGCCGCGCTTTTTACCGACCATGTCAATGACCCGCTCCGCCATCTCATTGGCGGATTTATTGGTAAAGGTCACCGCGAGGACATTCTCCGCGGCTACGCCATTTTCCAGCAGGGCAGACATGCGGCAGGTCACGGTACGCGTCTTGCCGGTCCCGGCTCCGGCAAGGATGAGAACGGGACCATTGAGACACATCACGGCCTCCCGCTGCGCCTTGTTCAGTGAAGTGATATCGAAGCCCGCTGACACGTGCCGAGAAAACCCGCCCGCTCCGCAAAACGCAAGCCAAGGAAAGGGTAGGAGATGTCATCACTTATGATTTGCCACAATGAGTGCCCTCCGTTAAGACTCGCCGCAAGTTGCGCGGAGGCATTCCAGCCACCGCCTTCCTTCTTAACTGAAACCAAAAACTAAACTTAAGCAATGAGCCAAATCATTCCTACCATCACTTCCGGTATCGCAGGCCCTCTCGGCGTCCTTCACCTGCCACGTCTCTGGCAGAAGGCTTCTCTTGACGCTGTCGGCAAGCTTCACAGCGACTACCCCGCAGCCGGAGCTGGCTTCGACCAGATGACTCTCGATGCCCTCGGTATCGAGCGTGAGGCTTTCCTCGACTACGTGAAGGCCAACAAGCCTTCCTACACCCAGTGCGAGCAGTGGATCCTCGACCAAAAGGGCGGATCCCTCGACGCCGAGGCTGTCGACAAGCACAACGCTGCTGTCGTCGGCTACAACCACGACGACGCGACCCGTGGAGCGATCCTCTCCGCTGTGGGCATCGCCGACACCGGTGCGATCCTCGACGCCGTCAACCTCAACAACCTTGAGGACTGGCAGGACTTCTACGCGGCTGAAATCAAGTAATTGATTTTCCCTTTTCAAAAACTCCGGCGGCTTCGGTCGTCGGAGTTTTTTTGTGCCCACCCTTCTCAGCGCGAGCGCATCGCCCTCTTCAATGAATCGATCCCGGCATGGAGGTCTTTCAATTCCGCCTCATCCGGTTCACCAGGTTTAAAGACGAGTCGCTGATACTGAGCAATGAAGTCTCCAGAGTTGGCCGGAAGATGCTCGCGGAGCCATTGCCCCATCGTGACCGAGGACGGACGCAGCCCCACCCGGCGGGCGAGCCATTTTTCGAAGTCCTTCAGAACGCCCTGTTTCCGGAGTAACTGTTCCCAATCTCCGCCACGGTTTTTCTGATCCCGTCCTCTCGTGACGATGAGACGGATGATCAAAAAGGAAACCAAGCCGACTGCGAGCACGACGAGAACAATCTTAGTGATCAATGCCACCATCGGACGAGCGAACCACAGGATGGCGGCGGAGCGAACGCTCTGGAACCAATCGGCCACGCCCTGCATCCAGCCGTGATCGCCTGCGGAGGACAGCCAATCCGGCGGAGTGAGATCGACCTCCATCCACTCCCCTCCCCGACACCGCCAGAGGGGTGGCCTTCCTTCCTCGGCCTCATTCACCCATTCCCCGCCAACATAAACCTGCGCCCAGGCGTGGGCGTGTTCACCACGGAGAATCCACTCTCCCTCATCATCACCGCGCTCCTGCACCGCGTAGCCCACGACATAGCGGCTAGGCACGCCGATCGCCCGGTAAACCATCGCGGTGGCGCTGGCGAAGTATTCGCAGTGCCCTTCCTTCATCTCATTCAGAAAGTAACTCACCGGAGGGTGCCCATAAGTGGAGCGCAGGAAGGTAGTGTATTTGAAATCCTTCACAAAAACCTCCGTCAACCTACTGCGGATATCAATGACCTCCTCCCGTGAAAAGACACGCGGCTTTGGAGCGGGAAAGGTGAGCTCAGTGCGGAAACGATCTCGCCCGCGCGGTGGGCGGACTTCCTTGGCCACCTCCAGGCCGAGGCTTTCGATGAATTTCTTGAGTCCCTCTTCCTCGCCCGATGGTAGGGAGAAATCACGCATCGAGGGATCGTGATCAGGGCGTCGTTCCTCCGTATCGAATGAGATTCCAATTCCCGCAGCACCATGGTCCGGTTCATCGATCTGCGTGGTCCCCAGCGAGTTCACCGCGAGAGTGACAGCCTTCACGCCCGAAAACATGCGCGTGCCGGGGGCCGTGGGGACGATGGTGGGATCCGCTACCAGACCGGTGAGCTTGCCGGAGCCACGGCGATCACGGGAGCGGTCTTCCTCCTGATAGAAATAAGTCTGCTCTCCTTCCTTCACCAGCTTGATGAAATCACCACCGGCATCGCGGTCCGGATCCATTTTTTCGCTGAAAACGCGCGCCCGTCGCTTGGCTTGCCACCCTTTCTCGAGGGGCACATTGTAAGCCGCGAGACGAAGGCGGTTAGGCCGCTTTCCGGACTCATGGTGATATCGCCAGTCGATGCTTTTGCTAAGCTGGAGCTTTGTGACCTCGCCGATAGCAGTTCGCGTTTCCATACTCAATTCCCGCTCGTTTCCGGGCCGGAAGGAATTCATCATCACATAGCGGTAAGCCGCCAGAACTCCCATTACCATGAGGGCCGCCACACTAAGGGAGAGGGAATAGGCCACCAGCCAAGCAACGGGACGTTGGCGGGAACCTCGCAGGCAAAAAACCGAAATTCCCAGAATGATGGCCAAGCCAATGCCATACCGCTGCATATCCGCACTCCCCATGCCGGTGCAGATGAGAAGCAGGAGGAGAAAAGGATAACCCAGTTGAAAAAGATTCAGCCGCACCGCACGGCCCTCTCTCCGATCCGCTGCCAGTTTCCGGCGAGCGATGAATGAGAAGGTAGTCACCGGGATGCCGTGATCCGAGGCATACTGCTGGGCCAGACCCAGCGGCATCATGACAAAAGGCAGCCAGGCCAAAAGAAGGAGGTAATTATCTACCAATCTTTCCTCGGACTGACTGATGAAGACCGCGAGAACGATCAGAAAAAGCATGCAGAGCTGCCACGCGCGGGCGAAGCCCTTTTCCCCAAAGTGCCAGCGCAACGGAAGCCAGTGACGAGCCTCGAAGAAGATGGCGGCGATGAAGCCGGCCACCGCCTGCTCCTGAATCGCGCCCCAAAAGAGAAAGCCCACTCCGAGAAGGAGGCGCGGCGGTGACTTAAAGATGACTTTTCCTTCGGTCATTTTTTTCTGAGGAGATCCTCCTGCACGCTTCCGAATCGCAGCCAGTGGACCGCGTCCAATGATTCCTCATCCGGCTTCTCACCATGCCCGATGAGATACACTTCCAGAGCGAGGCCGGATCGCCGGAGCTTTCCAATGAACGCCCGTCTCTCGTCATCCCAGCCTGCGAGGACGACAACCGCTGCCGACATCTCGGCGGCGTAGCGCATCACGAGTTGACGCAAATCCTCGTATCCCGGAAGGTCTTGATTCTGCTTTACGCTCCGGTCCGCGCCCTGGATGCGGGCCAGGATTTCCATGAGCCGGTCCACCCGTGCCACCCCGCGCCCAGCGGTGAAGACCTCGGGCTGATCACTCACGAACATGAGATCCAGGAGGCATTGCTCACGATCCATGGTCGAGACAAAGGAGGCTGCAACGGAAATCGCTTCCTCCAATAAATCCGGATCACTGGCTTTGAGATTCGTATCGAGAATGAGGCCGTATCGAGCGAAGCGCACCTCCTCGAACTCCTTCACAATCGGTTGGCCGGTTCGCGCCCAGGCCTTCCAGTGGATTTTACGGAGGGAATCGCCCGCACGGTATTCGCGCAAGCCCATGAACTCACCGCCTTCGCCACGAACCACCGAGGCAGTCTCGCCTCCGAGGCGGAGGTCGGATTGCCCGCCGAGATCGAGCGGGGGCAGACGATAGCGGCGCGGGATAATGAGCACCTCACAAGGCTCCACCCACACCCGGCGGGATCGCTGAAAGAGTCCCAGGGGATCCGGAAGCTCAGCGCGGAGATCGGAGAAAAGAAGAAGGCCGCGTTTTCGTGGAGTGAGTTTCAGCGAGACTTCCTGCACCTCGCCGGGCTCCAGCGTAACAGGATCAGTGCGACCATCATTACTCTCGGTGTCCCAATATCCCCCACGATCGCTGAGCCACTTCCAACGATAAAAAGCGAGGGTCCGATCAAAGAAATTTCGCTTCTCCTCACCCGGCTCGCGGAGATAAAGAAACTCCCACTGGCTCGGGCGGGTGTCATTCCCCCCTTCTTGAAAAGCGACATCGCGTAGGGTGGACTTGCCATCATTCCAGAGTTTCACCCGGTAGTGGAAGGATTCTCCCACCGCACCGGTCTTCGGGAGGACGCGCTCGCCAGAGACCTTAGCGCGCCGAAGCACCGCCCAGAGAAAGCCCACTAACAGCAGCGCACCGACCATGGCGGTCATCACAATGACTACGCTCTTCCCGAGGTTCGCCCCCATGAGCACACTCACACCGAGCACGCCCATCAGCAGCCAGGCGGCGGGCTTGACCCGTTGCACCACGAAGTGCCCCGCTGCGCTACCCTGCCGGTAATTCCGGTAGAGCCAGCGGTCGAGCCAACGGACCTCAGTGTCTTCGTTCATTTGCCTCATCAAGAAACCACACAGTCAGGTGAGTGGCAAGATTGGCAATGAGTGCCGAGCTATGCTTACTTCCCTGTAACTTATGAACGTCCCTAAAACCGGATCCCGCCTGATCTTTCTTCGCCACTCACTCTGCACCCTGACCATTGGATTTGGTCTGGGACTGACAATGGTGACCTCCTCCTGCAAGGATGAGGTCGCCAAGGAGACAAATCCACCTGAGGAACCGGCTGGACCGACCAGTGAGGATTTCGCCAAACTCCTCAATCGGAAGCTCGCTCTGACCAAGACTCTCGACCGTCTGCTAGCAAAGAATCCGCCAGCCGATTCTGCCGCGCTCAAGGAGGCCCGTAGTGAGAATCGTGAAGCTGTCCGCGCTTTCGCCCAAATCCAGCAGGATCACCCGGCACTAAAAAAAACCGCGAAAGAGATTTCCCGATGGCAGGAACAATATGCCGTCGCCAAGTCCAGCCAGCGTCTCGAGGAGCGGGATCGAGCCGCCAAAAGACTTCAGGATCTCCATGCCGAGAAGATAGCGGCAGCCTTGAAGCTCCCCGAGGTTGTCAAAGCTCAATCGAGGGTGAAGGAATCCGAACTGAAGGTGATCGAGGTTCGCCGCAACCTAGCAAGCGAGCTTCCCGAAGCGGGACCCATTCTCAAGGAGATCCAGGAAATCGAGGCCGAGTTGAAAGCCACTACCAAGAAGTAGCGGCGTGACGACGCCGCCGCGTTTTGTTTTACTTCGTTCCGTAATCGATCTGGATATTCGGCAGATCATTCTTCAGGAGATCGCCACCGGCCGGAGTGACCTTGGAATTCCAGAGGTAGAGCTTTTGCAGCTTGGTCAAGGTCTTGAGCTTCGTGATTCCCGCGTCGGTCACATTAGTCCCGTAGAGGTTCAGCCACTCCAGATTCTCCAGCTTCGCGATGGTATCAAGGATGCCATCACCCACCTGGGACTGGCTCAAATCCAGCTTGCGAAGCGAGGTCATCTTGGGAAGCTCGGTCTTCAATGCTGCCTCGGTGACGGAGGTGGCTCCCAGCTTCAGCTCGACGAGCCCATCGGCGACCGGAGCAAGCTTCACGAGGTGCTCGTCCTTCATGTTGGCACGCAGGCTCACGGCGCTGAAGACCAGTTCTGAAGAGGTCTTATACGTGTAATCCAGCGCGGTCTTAAAGGTCTCGTCGGCCTTCAGCTCGGTGAAAGCATCCTGGAGTTTCTCGCGCTTCTCGCTTTGAGCTTTCTTTAGAGCATCTTCATCAGCCTTTTTCTTGTCCTCAATGGCCTTAAGTTCCTCCGGTGTCATCAGCTTCGCCGCTGCATCGAGAACCTCCTGTGGAGCATTCAGCTCGGAGAGAGTCTTATCCTTGAGTTCGGTGATACCCTTCTCCAGCTGGTTAACCCACCAGGTCATGAGCATGATCTCATACTTTTCCATGCCGGGCTTTTTGGGCGGCATGTGCAAGTCGTCATCCTCAGGGAGATTCATGACGGTGATCATGTAGCTGTTCGCGGCATCGCCGGGAACGAGGGTCTTCAACCCATCATCTTCCTGATACTCGCCACCTTTCAGAAGACCTTCGAAGGTGTCCATGACCAGACCGCTGTTACTCTTTTTCTTCTTCCAAGTCTTGGTATTTCCAGCGTTGTGACACTTCAGGCATTTATTGTCCATGATCGGGAAGACCACGTCTTTGAAGGCGAGCTTGTCCTTCGGAAGCTTGGGACCGGCAGCAACCGCATCGGTGCCATCGCCGGTCTCGTCGATGCCGTCGTTGGGTTGGTCTGCCCCAGTCTTATCGGAAAGAATTCCAAGACCCAGTAAAGTGTTTTCGATGGGGTCCTCGTTGTGAGTTTTCTCACCACCAATATGTGCGCCGAAGCCCATCACACCAGCCGCTCCGAAAAGCAGAATACCGTAGACCGGGCCTCGGGAGCCATTCCGCATCCCCCAAACCTTGACGAGAAAAGCGAGGGCAAGGACACCCACAAAACCAATCCCAGCCCACATGTGATCATCCCAATCCTCGCCTTTGAAGCCCTCAACAATCATATCGAAGTAGCCAGTCACACAGGCCAGCGCCCCCGTAATAATGGCCAGGAACAGTCCCAGCGTAGTCATCGGCTTAAATCTTCCAAAAGACAACCAACCACACACTTCCATGAAGACGGTGAGGAAGATGATTCCAATCGGCAGGTGGAGAATAATAGGGTGATATTCACCGATGTTGGTGACCCACCACTTAACGGGCACAGTCTCGAAGATGTGGTCCAGCTTCCCCTGGCCTCCGAGGAACGGCATGGCGATGAGTCCGCCAACAATCGCCGCGATAAAGATGGTGAGGAAGATGAGACCAGCCGGGCTGCCCTTCTCGACGATGGGTTCCTCGGTGTTTTCAAATTCATTTGGGGTCTGGGTGACTTCGTCCATAATTGTTTTGCAGGTTACGATTGGTTGGCGGGGAGTCTTTCGATTCGGGAGGCTTAATCAATCCTAATTCGGTTCTCCTTTTCGCCTATTGATATTCTGCAATGACAGCACTGACTGAAAAAGGCCGCCATTGGAAAAAACACTGGATTTGTAAACCCCTGCGGTGAACCTGAGGCATGAGCGATGTCCCCCATCTCTTTCACTCCCTGGAGCACGATGAACCCTTCAAGACCTGCCTCACCTGTGAGCAGGACTTTTGCGACATTTCCGATCCCTACACCGTGACGAAGGTCTATAAGGGACCGGAGTGCGTCTTTGAATACGCAATGTGTCTACCCTGCCGCCGTAGCATGGTGGAGACCTTTTCCGAGGAATCTCGGAAAAACATGCAGAACTTCTTCGATAAGAATCCCCACATCGAGGAGCGGAGCGAGCGCATCGGTGAGAGTCAAAACCACACCGACTGGATGCAGGACTGCGCGACCTGCCGCACTCCACTTTCGGAGATTCAGGATTATTCCATCGCCTGTATGGGCTTCGGCAGTGATATGGTTTACGATCCCTTCCCCATGATGGTCTGCCACAACTGCGAGCAGAAGATTCAATCCCGCCTCTCAAAGCCCACTCGCGACCAGTGGGATAAATTTATCCTAGATCACTTCGACGGACCGCCTTCGGAAGTCTTAAAACCGGATGGCGTCCCCGTCCTGGTCTAACCGCACAGGAGGATTAAGATTGCACGTGGCGGGCTTCCTTCCTAAGCACGCCCTCCCCCGGCCTCCCCAAAGCCTCTTCAGCCACTCCCACGTAGCCATGCCCACCAGTCCCTTTCAGGTCGCAATTGTCGGACGCCCGAACGTCGGAAAATCCGCGCTTTTCAATCGTCTGGCCGGACGACGCATCGCCATCGTGCACGACATGCCGGGTGTGACGCGGGACCGCATCGCGGCCCCCTGCACGATGACTGAGACGCCCTGCGAACTCATCGATACCGGCGGCATCTGTGCCTTTGATAAGGATGGCTTTTCAGATCAGGTCACCATGGAGGCCCGCATCGCAATGGACTCGGCGGACGCCATCGTCTTCGTCGTCGATGCCCGCGCCGGGATCAATCCCATCGATCAGGAAGTGGCAGGACTCCTCCGCAAGGCAAAGCCCAATGTCATCCTCGTGATGAACAAAGCCGACAGTGCCGACCACGATATCACCGTAAATGACTTCGCATCCCTCGGCTTCGGACTCGGTCTCCCGACCTCCGCCGAGCATGGACGTGGTATGACTGAATTGGTAGATGCCATCGATACAGAACTCTCCCAGCTCGAAGCACGGGAACAGGAGGACATTGACGAAGTAGAGCTGGCCTCCGGTCTTAAGATCGCAGTAGTCGGGAAACCAAATGCCGGAAAGTCCTCTCTCATCAATGCTATCCTCAAGGACGAGCGTACCATCGTCTCCGAGATCGCGGGCACCACTCGGGATGCAGTGGATATCCCCTACGTCTGGGGAAAAGAGCAGCATAATCTCATCGATACCGCAGGTCTGCGGAAGCGCTCCAGCATGGAGGATTCCGTGGAGGTCTTTTCCGCAATGCGCAGTGAACGCTCCATCCGCCGTGCGGATATCTGCCTCCTCGTGATCGATCTCGCCGCCGGTGTGGCCTCTCAGGATCGCAAAATCGCCCGCATGATTCAGGATGAGAAAAAGCCCTGCCTCATCATTGCGAACAAGTTCGATCTCTATCACCCCGACGGGCAAAAAGGGGCGCGCGTCGCCCAAGCCGAGGAACACCTGCGGAAGGAGCTCTTCTTCCTCAGCTACGCCCCCTTCGTCTGCGTCTCCGCGATGAAAGGGCACGCCATCCAGCACATTTTCAAAACAATCTCCCGCATCCGCGAAAACGCGCAGGAGGTCATCGGCACCGGCCCGTTAAACCGCATGCTGCAGGATGCCTTCATCAAAAATCCCCCACCGGAGCACAAGCGCCATCGCAAGCGCCTCAAGCTTTTCTACGCCACCACTGCCGTGAACGACCGCTACCAGGCCATCCCGGTTCCAGAGTATGTCCTCTTCGTAAACGACAAGCACTTCGTCGTGGAATCCTTCTCGAACTACCTGACCAACGTCATCCAGGACAAGCACCCCACCGATGGCCTCCCCATTCCGCTGTCCTTCCGCTCACGGAGCAAGAAGGACCGCATTGACCGCGGGAAGGTCTAGCAGATTTAGAGACCGCGCTTTTCCTTCTCCGCGATGATGTATGCGCGGTCCTTCTTGGAAATATTCTTAGTGGTGGTGCGGACGCGATTTCCGTCCGGCTCCACCAGGGTCATTCTTCCGTCCTTAAAGCGGACCAATTTCGCGAAGACCTTCTGATCGACCTTCTTCCCGGTCCACTCGCGGTAGCCCTTCCTCGCCATCTTCTGTTTCCAGATCGTGTGGTTGTGTTGGATGGTGAGGACAGCATCTTTCAATCTACCCCAATACTCCTTCTTCGAACCCACCTTGTAGCCGCGCAAACGAGTATAAACCGCTCCTCCGGGTTCCAGAAGCACCACCGTAGGCAGGCCCTTCGCCTGGAATCGTTTCTGCAAGGCCTCCGCCGCCTTCCGCGCCTTCACCGTGGCGGACGAAAGCTCCCCGCGCTCCATTGAAGCACCAGAGACATCGATCTTCAGGCGAATAATGTTCTCCTTGGCCCATTCGCCAAAATCCGTCTTCGCAAACACCTCGCGACGCAGAGTCTTCCCCTTCGGATCCGGCTTGGCCCCATCGGACATGAACCACATCAGGACAGGCTTTCCGCTGCGCATCGACTCTCGCCGCGCTGCCCGGTAATTGGTAAACCAAACCGGAGCTTTCCGCTTCACAAAAGCTTTCTCGAAGGGAATGTCAGCGTTCGGATTATCCTCATCCGACCAGATGATACTCTGGTCGGAGTAAAGTTCCTGATCACCCGCCATCACCCCCTCTCCCACCTTGCTGGGCAGGAATCCCACCGCATCCGGCGCGATTCCAGTCTGGATTCCTTCGTCCGGCTTACTGATTCGCGCCCCGGGGACTCCTCCAATTCCACCCAGTCCGGTCTCTCCCCCCGCCTCGGAATACTGACTCCGGTTCTTCACTTTCGGCTGAATCGTCGGAACCTTTAGAAGCTCCGAGCATGATGAAAAAAGAACCGCACCCACCGCAAAAACAAGGGAAGGCTTGTGAAGAGAAACTCTCGGCATGCGGAAAACCTAGCACTTCAAACATGCCGCGAAAAGTGAGCAATTTCGCACTGCTCACGGGAACTCAGGCTTCCAGAAATCGATCAAAGTTTGGCCCTGAGTTCGAAATCGGATAACCACTTAAAGGAAATTAGTTACGACCCAACCAACCTCTGGATTCGTCATACACACCTCGCGGAGAGCCCGAAAAAGAGAGTGATTTCCAATTCTCCCCTTCTCAAATTCCGAATCCGGCTTAGCTGTATTCTTATGTTACGCCACTTTCTGCCTCTTCTCCCTACACTCTCGATCGCGACCGCCGTCGCAGAAGAACCGGTGCGCGAGACCACCCGATCGCCCCTTTCGGAAATTCCCGGTCGCTTCGGTCTGCTCGCCTCCGGTGGTGCTTCCAGTGACGACACTGGAAGCGACTACAGCTGGGAGCAGTTAACGCTGCAAGGTGGCTTCATCTTTAATAAGAAGGTTTCCGAGGACCTCACCCTTTTCACCGGTCTGGAATACCGGCTGACGAGGATCGATCAAGGTTCGCAGCCGATGCGGGAGGAATTGGATGATCTCCACAGCATTTCACTGCCGGTGACCGCGATTTATAACCCGGAGAACTCTCCCTGGACCATCTTTGCGCAACTCTCAGGCGAGCTTTCCACTGACTTCAAGAGCGTGACCAGCGAGGACTTTGATTGGACGGCAAAGTTGGGAGCGAGTTATGAATTTTCCGATAAGTTCTCGGTAAACTTCGGGCTTTCCCGAAGTCGTAACTTTGGCGAGGCCATGTTCATCCCGGCGGCGGGATTCTCTTGGGTGCCAAATGACAAGTGGGCTCTGACCCTCTTCGGCCCGCGGCTTACCCTTTCGCATTATCTCAATGACGATCTCATTATCCGGGCCGGTGGTTTCGCGACAGGCGGGCTGTGGAACGTGGAAGAGGAGTCCGGCCGATCCGTGGACTATGGGTTCAGCAGTTATAACGCGGGCATCGGGCTGGATTACAAACTTCGCCACGGAGTATGGCTGAGCATCTGGGGCGGCACGAACTTTTTCAATGAACTCCGCGCCGAGGATGGCAACGACACGCTTTTCGAGGACGAATTAGACGGAGGCTTCTTCGGATATATCGGCCTGAATGTTTACGAGTGGTAGGAAGCGGCGGTCATTCTCTCATAAATCAAGAAAAGGAAAAAGGGCAGGTCGTTAAACCTGCCCTTTTTCGCACACACAAACGACATCAGTGAAGGCCACAAACAAAACCGACAGATATCATCAGCAACAACGCATGTGCTGTGCCAACACTGGACTTTCTGAAATAATTTCCTCTCGTTACCAGTGAGGTAAAAAAGAGAAAGGAGCAGGTCCTGAGACCCACCCCTTTCGCACACACAATTAACAGCTTCCGGGCAACAAACAAACCCTTGGCTGGTGGCGGGAACATGCATGGTCCGTGCCACTCCGCAAGAAAACATGCGCTTCGATTCCACAAGTTTCATTCATGGTGACAAATCCGTCATCGCCCCTCACTCAATCCACCATATGAAGGCCCTTTTCTCTGCTGTGCTTATCACAATGCTCCCCTCTTCGCTCAGGCACCAGGGGTGGGCATTTTCGACCAGCCAGCCAATGGCCTCCGCACCGAGGAGGAGCTTATTGGCACACAGGTCGAGGCCCTACTAAAGGAGGGAAAGCTGCTGACTCTCGATGAGACCCGGAAGGCGATCGAGAAACCGACTCCAGAAAAGATCCAGCTGCCCGCTGCTAATAAGAATCGCCTAACGCCCACCGAGATCGCGAAGGAAAATTCCGGTCCAGAAGATGAGGAAACTCTGATTACCCTGCACACCGCGACACCGGCCCGGAGTGTGATGGCGCTAGTCGCGGAGATGAAGTGAACGGTGCTCACTTGCCGCTTCCGCTTGTAGTCGATTGGTGGCATCGTGCTTCTACGATCCACTGATGAGCGACTGGTCTGACATTGGAGAAAAACTGAAGGAGGCACGTGAGGAGCGTGAGCTCACGCTAGCGGAGGTGGCCAATGAAACCCGCATCCCTATCGGGACCCTGCGGGCGCTGGAGAGGAACGATCACAGCAAATTTCCCAGCCCGGTTTATTCACGCTCTTTTCTCGAGAAGTATGCCGAATTTCTAGGAGTGGAGGCGGAAGAGGATCTCGTGAATTTCAAGACCGGGAACGTTCGCGAGCAAGCGGAGGAGTCCGAGCCCTTCGACCAAGTGAACGTGGGGTCGGATTCACCCGGAGACTCAGGATACCGAAAGCCTGCGACCAATCCAATGGAGCCGCTACTGGCTCTCCTCGGCACCATCGCCATTATCGGGGCAATCATCTGGATTCTCTCCTCAATCCGTTCCTGACCATGACACATGATTCCCCCAAACCTCTGGTCATCACTCAAGGTGACCCCGCCGGTATCGGCCCGGAATTGGCGCTGAAGATTCTAGCTAATCCTCCATGCCCGAATCTCAAAGTCCTCGGCTCGGTGACGCACCTAAGCCGGGTCGCGAAGTCGCTCAATCTTCCCTTCGATCCGGACGCGGTCATTGATCTGCCACTCGAGGATGAGATTGAAATCGGAGAAATTTCCAAGGAAGCAGGCACTCATTCCTTCGCCTGCCTGGAGTGTGCGGTGGAGGGAGCATTGGCCGGGGACTACGCCGCCGTCATCACGAACCCCATTCACAAGGAAGCCTGGCATCTCGCCGGGCTGCCCTACCCCGGCCACACCGAGTATCTCGTCGAGAAAACAGCCTCGCCAGGCCACGCCATGATGCTCACCTCCGAGGAAATCACCTGCTCGCTGGTGACGACACACATCGCCCTCGCCGAGGTCCCGCGCGCTCTCACGGAGAAACGGATGATGGAGGTCATCGAGCTGACCCACGCGGCAATGTCCGCGATCCGCAATCGCCCGGCCAGACTTGCTATGCCCGGGCTAAATCCTCATGCCGGAGAAGGTGGGCTTTTCGGCCGGGAGGAGATTGATCTCATCATCCCCGTGCTGGAAAAAGCCCGCGCCGCCGGGATCAAAATCGCCGGTCCTTACCCGCCGGATACCGCCTTCCTCCCACGCATTCGCGAGGAGGTCGATGCCTACGTCTGCCTCTATCACGACCAGGGGCTAATCCCGCTGAAGACCCTCGCCTTCGATCTCGGGATCAATGTCACCCTCGGCCTACCCATCGTGCGGACCTCGGTGGATCACGGCACAGCCTTCGATATCGCGGGCGAAGGAATCGCCAGCGAGACCTCGCTCATCGAGGCGGTGAAGATGGCGGTCAGCCTTTCTGCTAACCGATCCAGCTCATCTCGATAAGCTCCTTGAGTCGCGCCGGATCGTTCGCGCTGGTCTTGGCAATGAAGCCCTTATTGTGCGCAAAGTGCACGTCCGCTTCCTCACCCACACGGGTGAATTCCATGCGCTTGTCATCATTGTAGCGGCCCAAGCCAAACCCTTCTCCGCGCCGGTCCGGGTAGGCCATCGCGACCACTTCGTCCTCCAGTCCCTGCGACTCGACATAGCGACCCATCCCCATCGCCCCCTCCTCGGACATCGGCTCAGTGCGAGGCAGGAAGAGGACCTTTTTCCCGAAGGACATCTCCCAGACCTCGCAGTTTTGATCTAGGTATTCCAGCTGCCGTTTCATCCCGCGCACGAACTTAATGAGATCCTCACCAATCATCTTCATGACCTCATACACCGGCTCGCCAACGTGATGCTCAGTGCTCGCGGCGAAACGACGCAAAAGGGTGATGTCCACCGGAGAGTTCAGCTTCGACATCGCGTCACGCTCCACGCCCAGCCACTTCGCAGTGTCATTGGGACCGCGAGTATCGATGTATTCCGCGACCTCCAGCCAGTCACAGAATTTCCGGGCCTCGTCGTAAATGCCGAGATGCTTCAGCACCAGGCTGAGCGCGCAGAGCGGTTCCGCATTGCGCGGGAACTGGTGGTGATCGAAGTTCATCTTCTCCTCATCCCACTCCAGGCCCACATCCACGACAGCGATAAGCTTATCCGCGAGATCCTCCGGCGAAGGCTCACGCCGATAAATCGAAACCTCATGCTCCGCGATCAACAGGGCACAGGCGAGGAAGTCATCTTTATGGGCGCCACCGGGGTGAACAACGATTTGTCGAATCATGGTGACGGGCATAGGGTGACCATGGAGAATGCTCAACCCCTAACCCAATGACCATGAAGATCTCCGTCATCATCCCCGCTCACAATGAGGAAGAATACCTCCCCGCCGGATTGGACGCCGTCGCGGCGGCAGCGGAGATCGCGCCCTGTCCGGTCGAAACCGTGGTGGTTCTGAACCGCTGCACCGACCGCACGGAAGAAATCGCCCGCGCAGCCGGGGCCGTAATCGTCCGTGAGGATGCGCGGAATCTCTCCCGCATCCGCAATGCCGGAGTCGCAGCCAGCTCCGGAGAGATCATTGTCACTGTAGATGCTGACAGTCGATTACATCCGCACTTCCTTCGCATCGTGCTGGAGAAGCTGGAGCGGGAAATCATTGGCGGAGGAGCCTTCGTACTGCCAGATCGTTGGTCGCTGGGGATCATTGCGAGCGGCCTCTCGGTACTGCCCCGCCTTGCGAGTTACCGGCTTTCCTTTGGATCGTTTTGGACCACGCGGGAAGCCTTCGATGCCATCGGCGGGTTCGATCCAGAATTCGTCACCATCGAGGATGTCGACTTCGCTTGCCGTCTACGAGACTACGGAAAGACTCTCGGCAAAAAATGGGGCACGATTTGGACCGCGCCCATGATCACCTCCTGCCGGAAGTTCGACCAATACGGCGACTGGCACCTCGTCCGCGATCGGGACTTCATCAAGCGTGCCTTCAAGGGCACCGACCGCGACATCGCGGATGAGTATTGGTATGACCAGAGAAGTGGCTGAGGAGAAATCCTCTGTAACGGCGACAAGAAACCAAGCAGTCCTACCCTCACTCCCGACCACGCTCCGAACAAAAACACGGAAGCGAAGGCGCGATATCTACAAGGGAGCTTGCGAACGAGCCTGAAACTTAAAACTCCCGCGAAGCGGTAAGATTCCTCACCACCTTCGCGATCCGCAAATCCCGCACCCGTTCATCCTCCAATCGTTCCAATTCCGCCTCCGCCAGCTCCCGCGACATCCCCTTCCGCGTCACCACCCTGCGTTTCGCCCTGGAATTGCCTCTCTCCTCTCCCTCCTCCATTCCACCGAAAATCAAAATCACCCGACACTCCCGCCCAACCCCACTGCTCCAGCTCCGTGTGCGATCGACTATCTGGCTCCCATCTCCAGCCTGCCGAATTTCAGCTTCCGCATCCCCCGAAACCAAGCCCGTCATCCCCTCCAAA